>CAXUMV010000193.1:0-7167 GCA_964252065.1 uncultured Lichenihabitans sp. | reverse complement strand
CATCCCTATCTCCGCCGGCGGCAGAAGCTGGAGGAGGTCAGCTATCCCTCCCGTGAGCTGGAGCAGGTGCTGGGCAAGACGCTCGGCGTGCCGCTGTTCCAGGAGCAGGCCATGAAGATCGCCATCGTGGCGGCCGGCTTTGCGCCCTCCGAGGCCGACCGCCTGCGCCGCGCCATGGCGACCTTCAAGCGCGTGGGCACCATCGGCACCTTCCGGGACAAGATGGTGGAAGGCATGGTGGGGCGCGGCTACGAGCGCGATTTCGCGATGCGCTGCTTCAAGCAGATCGAGGGGTTCGGCACCTACGGCTTTCCCGAAAGCCACGCCGCCTCCTTCGCGCTACTCGTCTACACCTCGTGCTGGCTGAAGTGCCGCTACCCCGACGTCTTCGCCTGCGCGCTCCTGAACTCCCAGCCCATGGGGTTCTACGCGCCGGCCCAGATCGTGCGCGACGCCAAGGACCATGGCGTGGAGGTCCGCAGCGTCGACATCAACGCGTCCACCTGGGACCATGCGCTCGAGCCAGGCGGAGGCGAGAGCGGGGCCGCGGCCCTCCATCCCCGCCATGCCGGGATGCGCGACGCCATCCTGGGCCACCATGCGCTGAGGCTCGGCTTCCGCCAGGTCAAGGGTCTGCGGCAGGCCGACATGGAGCGCCTCGTCGCCGTGCGCGGCGGCGGTTACGATTCGGTGCGCGACCTCTGGCTCCGCACGAGGCTCGGCGGGCCCGTGCTGATCCATCTTGCGGAGGCCGACGCCTTCCGCTCGCTCGGCCTCGACCGCCGCGATGCGCTCTGGGCCGTGCGCGGCCTCAACCGGACCGGCGACAAGGACGACCTGCCGCTTCTCGCCCGGGCGCCCCAGCGGGCCCGCGAGGCCGACGCCGCCCTGCCCCCGATGCGCCTCGGCGAGCATGTGGTCGAGGACTACCGGCAGATGAGCCTGTCGCTCAAAGCCCATCCCGTGTCGTTCCTGCGCGCGGCTTTCGCGAGCCGGCGCATGCTGCGCAGCGAGGAGCTCGCAACCGCCACATCGGGGCGGCGCGTCACGGTCGCCGGCCTCGTGCTGGTGCGCCAGCGGCCGGGCTCCGCCCACGGGGTCATCTTCATGACGCTCGAGGACGAGACGGGGGTCGCCAACATCATTGTCTGGCCCAAGGTGTTCGAGGCGCAGCGCGCCGAGGTGATCGCCTCCCGGCTCATCGCGGTGACCGGTCGCCTGCAGAACCAGGCGGGCGTCGTCCATGTCGTGGCCGAGCGCATCGCCGACCTCAGCGCCATGCTGGCCACCCTGTCGGACCGGAGCGAGGAGCTCGACGGCCTCGCCCGCGCCGACGAGGTCAAGCGCCCGCAGACCTTCTACGCGCAGAAGCGCGACCAGGGCATCGAGCGCGCGCTGGCGATCGGCTTTCCGCTGGCCGCCGACGCGCGGAACGCGGCAAAGCGACCGAGCCCGGACGTCGCGCGCGTGATGCCCAAGGGGCGCAACTTTCATTGAGGATCCGCCGCCCTGTCGATCAGCCGGGAGGAAGGAGCGGGCCCGCAGGGGGGAACCATCCCCGAACTGTCGTGTTCCAGACAGAGGCCCATACCGAGGAATGCTGGCCTTTCTCCTCGGGGTCGCTAAGAAGGAGCGTGATGAATCGGGCGCTGCCTCAAGCCATGCCTCCATGCTGAAGACAGCCTTCGTGGCCGCGCGGGATCGCGGGCGGCTGCAGGTCATCGCCGGCGTGCTGATGGGCTACGGCTTCCGCAAGGTCGTCCATCGGCTCGGGCTGCGCTACCTCGCCCATTTCGCCCTGCGCATTACCCCGCCCAACGACATCATGAAGCTGCCCCGTCCGGTGCGGGTGCGGCTCGCCATCGAGGCGCTCGGGCCCACCTTCATCAAGTTCGGCCAAATCCTCGCCAGCCGGCCGGATCTCCTGCCGCCCTACTGGACGGACGAGCTCTCGAAGCTGCACAGCCAGGTCGCCCCCGTGCCGTGGGAGAAGATCAGGTCGCAGCTCGAGACCGACCTCGGGGGCTCGCCGCACGACCTCTTCGCCGAGTTCGACGAGACCCCGATCGCCTCCGCCTCCATCGCGCAGGTCTACCGCGCCAAGCTGCAAACCGGCGAGGCGGTGGTGGTCAAGGTCCTGCGGCCCGGCCTGCGCAAGATCATCGAGGCCGACCTGCGCCTGATGACGCACGCCTCCCGCATCGTCGAGTCGCAGATGCCCGAGCTCCGCCGCTACAAGCCGCAGGAGCAGATGCGCCATCTCGCCCACGGCCTCAACGGCGAGCTCGACCTCGCCAACGAGGGCCGCAACTGCGAGCTGCTCGCCGAGCTGTTCACCGACCGCGACGACATCGTGTTCCCCAAGATCTACTGGGAATGGACGTCCGAGCGCGTGCTGGTCCAGGAGTTCATCGACGGGGTGTTCCTGGGCGACGCCGAGGGGCTGCGGAACGCCGCCGTCGACAAGGCGGCCCTCGCGCAGAAGGGCACGGACGCCTTTTTGCACATGGCGCTGATCGACGGCGTGTTCCACGCCGATCCCCATCCGGGCAACATCCTGGCCCTGACCGGGGACCGGCTCGCCTTCATCGACTTCGGCATCATCGGCCGCCTGTCGCAGCGGCGCCGCGAGCAGCTCCTCATGCTGATCGGCTCGATGCTGAAGAAGGACGCGGACGGCCTCATGGCGGTGCTGCTCGAGTGGAGCGGCACCGGCGCGCCCGACCTCGCCAAGCTCGAGCACTCCTCGCAGGCCTTCGTGATGCGCCACTCGGGCACGACGCTCGACCTTGGCGTGGTGCTGACCGACTTCATGACCATGGCGCGCGAGCACGACCTCGCGATGCCGACCGATCTTGCGGTGCTGTTCAAGGGGTTGATCACCGCCGACGGGGTCATGCGGCAGCTCGATCCCAACTTCGACCTGTTCCATGCCGCAGCGCCCACGGTGCAGAAGACTCTGGAAGCCCGCTTCTCGCTGGACGGCCTGCGCAAGAAGGTCGAGGCCGTGGGGGCGGGCTTCTACGGCGTCGCCTCGGAACTGCCGACCCTGATCCATCTCATGCTCGTCCGCCTGAAGCAGGGCAAGATGACGGTCGAGATCGAGATGAAGGGCATGGACAAGCTGATCCACGGTATCGAGCGGGCGGCGGCCCGCGTCGCCGTGGCGCTGGTGGCGGCGGCCTTCTCGATCACGCTCGCCCCCCGCCTCATCGACCTCGGGCGCCCGGTCTTCGCCACCGTCAGCGTGCTGGTCTGCATCATCGGGGTCGGCTGGCTCGTGCTGCTCAGCCGCGATCCCCACCGGTAAGCGTCGGGCAAGGCGGCTGGCAGCGGTCTTGCTTGGACCTGGGCAGGCGGGCGGCAGGGCCATGACGAACGCGAGCGACGACATTCCGTTCGACCGGTCCCTGAATGCGGGGACCGGGGCGATGCAGGCCGTCTCGCCCCTGGTGCGGCGGATCATCGCCGGCAACGGCGGCCCGTTCACCTTCACGGGCACCTGCACCTACGTGGTGGGACACGGCGAGGTGACGGTGATCGATCCCGGCCCCGCCGATGCGACCCATCTCGAGGCGCTGCATCGGGCGCTCGCGGGGGAGACGGTCCGCCACATCCTGGTGACCCACACCCATCGCGATCATGCGCCCGGCGCCCGCATGCTGGCCGCGGCGACCGGGGCGGAGGTCGTCGGCTGCGCGCCCTACCGGCCGGCGGCCGCCACGGGCTTCGCCAGCGATTTCAAGGCCTCGGATGCCGCTCACGATCCCGCCTATGCGCCCGACCGCGTGCTGGCCGAGGGCGAGAGCATCGCCGGCCCGGGCTACGAGCTTTGCGCGGTCGAGACGCCGGGCCATGCCTCGAACCATCTCGCCTTCGCGCTGCCGCAGGAAGCCGCGCTGTTTTCCGGCGACCACGTCATGGCCTGGTCGACCACCGTCGTGGTTCCGCCCGACGGCTCGATGCGGGCCTATCGGGCCTCGCTCGACAAGCTGCTCGGGCGCGAGGACGCCGTGTACTGGCCGGGCCATGGCGGCCCGGTACGCCAGCCCGGCCGTTTCGTCAAAGCGCTGGCCCAGCACCGGCGGCATCGGGAGATCGCCATCCTCGGACGCCTGGCGGCCGGGGACACGGGGCTCGAGACCGTGGTGGCGCGGCTCTACGCCGACATCGCCCCCGCGCTCAAGGGCGCGGCGGCGCTTTCGGTGCTGGCGCATCTCCAGGAGCTTGCCGAGCGGGGCGAAGTCACGGTCGAGGGCGCCTTCGGCCCCAAGGCGCGGTTCCATCCCGCCTGAGGATGGGACGGCGCCTCAGGCGAGGGCCGCCACCAGGGCCGGCAGATCGGCGATGCTGCCGATCACGTGGTCCGCCATCGGCTCCAGCACGGCCCGGCCGATCGGCCCGCTGAGCACCGCGATGGCGACCGCACCGGCGGCGCGGGCCGCCGCCATGTCGTGCGGCGTGTCGCCCACCAGCGCCACCTGCCCGGGCGGCACGCCCAGGCTGGCCGCGAAGGCCAGCACCATCCCGGGGCCGGGCTTGCCGCCATGGCCGGAGTCGTAGCCCGCCACGAAGTCGAGATGCGCGTCGAGGCCGAGCCGGTCCAGGTGCTGGCGGGCGTTCGCCTCCGCGTCGTTGGTGGCGAGGCCGAGCCGGAGACCACGCGCCTGCAGGAGGCGCAGCACGGCGGCCGGGTCGCCGACCGGCGTCAGGGCCGCCAGGGTCTCGACCGCGAAGGCCTCGTCGAGATCGTCGAGCAGCGTCGGGTCGTCCAGCCGGCCGAGCGCCGTGCCCCAGGCGTCCCGGAGTTCGTCCGTGGCGCCGCCGATCAGGGGGGAGGTGGACCGGAAGCGCTGGGTATCGATCTCGTAGTGCATGGCGGCAGCGATCCGTGCGACCGCAGCCGCATCGCCGCCGCTGAGCCGCTGCATGACGACATGGGTGGCCCGCCCCCAGGTCGCCTGGATGTCGACCAGCGTGCCGTCCTTGTCGAAGAGCAGTCCCGCAAGTGGCATTGCGCGCCCGGATGTCCGTCGACGCGGCACGGCACCGCGCCCGGGCGGTTTAGCGGAGCCATGCCGATCCGGCCAGCCTCTTCAGGACGGCGCGGGCGCCGCGATCGGCGTGATGGCGGTCAGGGTCCACCGGCCGTTGCCGCCGCTCAAGGCGACGGTCGACAAGGGCACGATGTCGATACGCCAGAACGAGCGGGGGCCGGCCTCGAGCGCGTGGACGACAGCGGCCCGGATCACCGAGGCATGCGTCACGGCGACCGTCCGCCCCGCCGTCTCCTGCTGGGCTTCGAGCCACGCCGCGACGCGGGACATGAGGTCCGTCACCGATTCCCCGCCATGTGGCGCAGAGGCGGGGTCGTGCAGCCATGCCCCGATCGCGTCTGGCTCCCGGGCCTGGACGTCCTCGAGGGTCAGTCCGGTCCAGCGCCCGTAGTCGCATTCCCGCAGCAGGGGGTCGACGACGGCGTCGAGGCCCAGCGCGGCCGCGGTCTCCCGGGCCCGCAAGGCCGGGCTGGTCCGGTGCCGGTCCGCGGCGCGGAGGCGGGTCGCCGGCAGTCCGTCGAGCCGCCGCAGCGCCCGGGGGTCGAGCGGCTCGTCGGCCGGAAACGCCGACGCCCGCAGCGCCGCGGTCGAGGCGTGGCACACGAGCGTCAGCCGGATCGTCATCCTCCGGCGGTCCGGCCTGGCGGTCTAGACGGCCGCGGGGCGTCGTGCCGGAACGGGAGGACGCGGGACCAGCAGACGCTCGGCCAGGGCCCCGAAGGCGAGGCCGATCGAGGTCCACATGATGAGCTGGGCCCCGAACGAGGCCACCCGGAACTGCCAGAGCAGGACGGCGGGGAACTGCTCGGGCACCTCGTCGATGCCGGGCAGCAGCAGGCCCGCGGCCACGACCATGACGAGATAGAACGCGCCCGCGGCCAGCGCCGCGTTCCAGCCGCCGAGCCGGTCGAGCAGCACGAGGCGCAGCTTGCCGGCGGCGATCATGGCGATCAGCGAGAGCGCGATCATGCTGAAATAGAGGCCGGTCCGGATGCCGATCGTGTCGGGGTCGCCCACCGACGGCGGGTTGGCGGGATATTTGAGGGTGGGCACGAGATAGACCGCGACGAAACCCATGGCGGCCAGCAGGGCGGCCGTGGTGCGCGGCCCGCAGGCGCCCATGCGGCCGTACACGAAGGCGAACGCCAGGGCGAAGAGGCCGCCGAAGGCGACGTTGTAGACGCCGACGCCCGTGAAGAGCCCAATGCCCGCCTGGATCGGACGGCTGACGAGCTGCGTCTCGGGCTCGACCATCGGCATCGTCATGCCTTTGGCTTTGGCCTCATCGGCGGCTGCAGCCGCCTTGGCCTGGTCCATCTGGGTCTCGAACGCGATGGCGCGGTCGACTTGCGGTTCTCCGACGACCTTCAGGAAGGCAAACGAGAGCAGCCCCGCCAGGATGCCGACCAGCATCCCGCGGGCCAGGAGTTGTCCCACCATCGAACGGCGTCCTCGTCAGTGGCAGGGGAAGCCGAGAAGGTGACGGCCGTCATGCACGAACTCGTGCACGGCCATGCCCTTGATCAGCGAGGTCGCCCCCTCCTCCGCGCCCACGAAGTAGAGCGCGAACAGCAGGAAGACCCCGAACACCGCCCATGGCAGGATCTGGCGGACCGGGATGGCGGCCGGCCGTGTGGCCGGGACGAAGACGGCGGACGTCATGGCTCAAGCTCCCTGGGATATCGCGTCCCGATCGAGGTCTGCGTGATCATGAGGATGGGTCTGACTTTCGGCCGGCCCGGATGCGGGAGCCGATTACAGTGGCGCGACCGTACCGGGTTCTCACCGGTTTCCACGCCCCATGACGATGCCCGCAAACCATAGGTGCCGCGCTTCGGGCATGTCAATCGGCGAGGGTCACGGATGCCCTTCTCCCCGCAAGCGGGGCGAAAGGGCTAATCGGCCCAGACTATGTTAAGCTGGCTCATGCGGAAGGCCGATATACTGGCGGTTGCGATGGCGGCCCTGTCCACCACCGCGACCGCGCAGGCCGGGCCGCCCTTGCCGCCGCGCCGTCCCCCTCCGGACGTCCCTGCCCCGCCTCTGCCGCCGCTTCGCCCGGCCGTGGCACCGCCCGCCATGTTCGGGCCGCCGATGCCGCCAAGGCCCG
>CAXUMV010000192.1:0-7172 GCA_964252065.1 uncultured Lichenihabitans sp. | reverse complement strand
GCGGCACCCCGCGTCCAACTTCGCGGCGTCGGTCCGGCCTCGACCCGGCGAGCCGAAACGTCCGGCCCGATCTCCGCGGCCTCTCCTGCAAGGGGAGCGGCGTCCAGATCAAGCCGGCTCCGCTCGTCGGACATATGCTTGCCCCTGTTCGGCCGAGTTCGAGGTGGTTTCGCGTTGGCAGGGTGCCGGTCGGCAGCACCCCTCGTCAGATGTTCAGAGCCGCGAAGCCGACCGTCGAACGCGAGTGGTTATCCGAAGGCTGGAGCGCGGGTCAATGGTCGCTGTCCAGTGCGCGATGCGAGGATCGAAGCCCAAGCTGGCCCGCCATGTCCTCGCCGCCCGGGCCCTCCGGCCATCACGCATCCTCCATCGCGAGGTCGTCTGCCGCGGACGGGTAAGATTGCCCAAAAACGTTGTCCCGGACCACCCGAACGGAGCGGTCAGGCGAATGCCGCAAGGTCGAGGCTCCGGCCGTTCTTGGCCGATGCGTAGGCGGCGTCCACCAAGGCCAGCGTCTTGAGATTGTCGCGACCGGAGGTTTCGGGCTCCGCTCCGGCCCGCAGGGTGTCGGCCCAATGCCGCTGGATGGCCAGCACGCTCTCCTGGACGTTGTGCCAGGGCCGCTCGGCCCAGGACAGGAGCTGCGGCGTCACGTCGGTCTCGGTCGTGCCGTCCGGGGTCGTCACGGTGAGGCGGTAATCGGGGGCGAGACGGATCGTGCCCTCCGATCCATCCACCTCGACGAAAGTTTCGGGGAACGGCTCGCGGGCGAGGCGCGTGGCGTAGGAACAATCGACCACGCTGACGGCGCCCCCTTGATGGTCGAGCAGCATCGTGGCGACATCCTCGCCCTTGATGAACGGGTTGATCCGCTGCGTGCGGGCCGTGAGGCGGGTCACCTCGCCGAAGAGGTAACGGGCCACGTCGAGGCTGTGGATCCCCAGATCCTCGATGATGAAACGCTCGCCCTCTGCGAGGTAAGGCTGGCCGCCGAAGACGTCGAAGGCCGAGCGGAACGAGACCCGGCCCCAGAACACGCGCCCGATGCCGCCCGCATCGATGGCGTGCCGCACCGCCCGGATGGCGCTCTGCCACCGGAAGTTCTCGTGCACCATCAAGGGCACGCCAGCCGTCCGGCAGGCCTCCACCATGGCGTGGGCATCCGCAAGCGAGCCGGCAAAGGGTTTCTGGCAGATCACCGGCACGCCGTGCCGTGCCGCGAGCTCCACGAGGGCACGGTGGCTTGGCACTGTGGTGGCGATGTCGACGAAGTCGCAGCCCCCGTCGCGGAACAGGTCGTCCGCTTCACGGTATCGGCGCGCGATGCCGAACCGGTCGCCCACGGCCGCCAGCCTCTCCGGATCGCGGTCGCAGATCGCGACGACCGCGACGCCGTCGATGTCCTGCCAGGCGTGCAGCTGGTTGATGGCGAAGAACCCGCAGCCGATCACGGCGCAGCGCAGGGGGCAGGCCGTCACGAGCGCCGCAGCCCGGTGGTCTTGAGGACACCCAACATGCCGTCTCCCTCAGGGGCCTTCTCGGCCTTTGCTTCGCGACACCTCGCCCCCGAAGGGCGAGGCGTGATGATCGGCCGGTGCGGACCGGCGCCGGCCGGGGACCGGACCTCGGCTCGGGTCAGGTGATGCGGCGGATGCTGGCCGCGATCTCGTCGGGTTCGAAGACGCGCTTCCAATCGTCCTTCATCAGCACCGGCTTGCCGAACTCGATCGCCTTGTTGCAGGCATCGGAGAACACGCCCTCGCGTTCCTTGAAGATCACGGCCCCGAGGATGTGCATGTGGCCGAGAAGGAAGTCGCGGGCGGCTTCGGCCGGGACCCCGCGCCGAACCACCTCGTCCATGGCTTCCCGCATCACGTCGAGGAGCGTCGCGCACACGGTCTCCGAGAGGCCCGGCTCGAGCAGCGCGATCTGCTCGACGGTGACGCGGTGCGAGCGCATCACCGGCTTCCAGATCGTCCTGGCGACCTCCTCGCCGAGCGCATAGGCGCCGTCGGGGCCCTGCATCAGGGCGTTGACGATGTGCTGCTTGGCCGCCACCCCGCCGAAATGGTCGAGCTTGGCGTGCATCTCGGTTTCGTCGTTGAAGATCGGGGGATGGCACGGGTGGATCACGAAATAGGTGAGGTCGGGCCGCTCCGGCAGGTGCCCGGCATAGGGCGCGGCGGCATCGAGGACCACCATCATGGTGCCGGGCTTCAACTTGGGCGACAGTTGCGTCGCGACCTTGCCGATCAGCGTATCGGGCACCGCCAGCACCACGACCTCGGCACCGTCGAGCGCCGCGTCGGCCTCGACCGTCTCGACCCCGAGATCGTCCTTGAGCCGCTTCCTGCCCGCCTCGCTCGGCTCCACGTGGCGGACCTCGAAGCGCGAGCCTTTGAGATTGGACGCCAGGCGATGCCCCATCTTGCCGCCCGCGCCGAACAAGGCCAGTGCCGTCATGGGTATGCCCCTCCCGCAGGCCCCTGCTCTAGCGCTCACTGGTATGACCAGTCAATCACGCGCGTCCTTGCCGGATCGCGTCGAAGTAGTCGTCCCGGCCCACCTGGCCGCCCTTGAGGGCGATCGCCAGACCATCGAAAGTCGGGTCGTCGCTGTGGGCCGTGCACAAGGGCGAGCCCGGTGTCTGCGGAAGAGGAAGCCTGGTCGTCAGCGCTCGGCACCGCGTCCAGCGTCAGGTGCAGCGTGTCGCCGCCGGCGATCACGGCGCGCTGCAGCTTTTCGATCGCCACCAGGTTCCGCAGGATGCGGCCGAGACCACGGCCGATGGCATGGCGGCCGCCGTCGGCCTCGACGGCCCGGCCGAGATCGGTGTCCGGGCCCATGGCGGTGTAGAGGATCACGCTTTGTCCGGCCCGCAGCGGCGCCAGTCCCTTGTCGATGAAGGGCGCGAGATCGGCGTCGCTCCCGGCCGCCATCAGGGCGCGGGGGTCGATCGCGATGCCTTCGAACCCGTGGGCCAGGGCATGCTCGATCTGCCGGGCCGTGGTCGGCGAACAACTGCCCGAGACCACGGCCATGCGAGCCACAGCTCCCGGGCTGTCGAACACCGCATCGGGCCCCGCGAGCCCGAGCGGCGTCCAGGCGTCGAGCAGCGCATATTCGACGCCCGAGGAGCCGATCACGAAGGTGCCGCCCTCGCGGCTACGAATGCGCCACAGCTCGTTGCCGACCGCGGCCTGGCTCGCCGCATCGGCGACGTCGAACAGCAGGATCCCCGGACGGGCCGCCAGGGCGGCATCGATCGCGGCCGAGCGACCCGGCCGCTGCAGATCCGCCAGGGTGACGACCTCGGTCGTCCGGGCCGTCTGTGCCTGAAGGTGCAGGCGGAGGTCCGCTTCGTGCATCGGCGTCACCGGATGGCGGCTCATCACCGGATGGCGATCGATCCGGTAGGTGCGGCCCCGGTACCCGGCGAACAGGTGGCCGAATGCCGTGTAGCGTTGCAGGGCCGGTGCGCCGACGACCAGCGGTACGGTGGTCTGGGCGAAGACCCTGGCCCCGATGTCGGCCGCGGCCCCGATGCTGCCGACCGTCGGGCTCGAGTCGAAGGTGGAACACACCTTATAGTGACAGATCGCGGCCCCGAGGCTCCGGAGCCAGGCGAAGGCCGGCGTGAGATGGGCCTCCATCCAGGCCGGGGACTGGCTGCGGCTGGTCCCGGCGAGACCGATGGCCCGGACGGGGCCGAGCCGCTCCCGTTGGGCCGCGGTCGGCCGGTCGAGGAAGAGCGCCGTGGGCACGCCGCGCGACGACAGCGCCTCCATGACGTCCGTCGATCCGGTGAGATCGTCGCCGTAATACGAGACGAGAAGGCCCGTGCCGGCATCAGTCGCCACCGCCGGCTCCGAATTTGTCCAGCGACTGCGCCAGTTCCGGGTGCTCCCGTGCGTAGACCTCGAGCGGGATGCCTGCCACCGCCGCGTCCCAGGCTTGCCGGACCGCCCGCACCCCGGCCGCGGGTCCTCCGGGGTGACTTAGGACGCCGCCGCCGCACAGATACATGAGATCCTGCGTGCGGCCGGTGCGGGCGTAGGTGTCGGGCGCCTGCCCGCCCCACTGGCCCGAACACACCACGGGCAGCACGGTGTCGGCCTGCGAGAACAGCGGCGTCGTCACCGCCCCGAAGGCCGCGACGAAGGACTCGTCCGGCTCCCAGTATTTCGCCCGGATGCCGTTGATCTGGAACTGGTCGACCCCGAGCAGCCGCCAGAACTGCTGGTACACCTTGAAGTCCATGCCAAGGCCGGGGTGGCGGGTGAGGATGTCCCACCCGGCGCGGTGGGCGTGGAGGGCCAGGCGCGAGCGCTTGCGCAGGTAGGACAAACCGCCGAAGCCGATCGCATTGATGTTGATCACGGCGGCATTGCCGCCCGCCTCCGCGACGACGTCGTGGTCCCGCACCATTTGTTCGGGATCGGCCGACGAGATGCCGAAGCAGTACATGACCTTCTTGCCGGTCTTCTGCTCGTGATCGAGGATGATCGGCATGATGGCCTGAACCCGCTCGGCGAGGGGCGAATAGGCCGGGCTCGCGAGCTTCTCGTCGTCCTTGACGGCATCGACCCCGGCCTCGACCAGCTCCTTGACCAGCGCGGCCGTCTCGTGGGGCCGCAGGCCCAGCGCGGGCTTGACGATGGTGGCGATGATCGGCCGCTCGCGCACGCCGGTCAGCCGGCGGGTTCCGGCGGTGCCGAACTGCGGTCCGGGATGGGCGGCCGCGAAGGCGGGCGGAAGCCTCATGTCGACGACCCGGATGCCCGACAGGCCCCGGATCGCGTAGATGCCGCCGATCGCGATGGTCATGAGGGCGGCGAGATCGGTTCCGATCGCCTCCAGGGGGAACTCGACGTCGATGTCGGCCCGGTTGTAGGGGCGCGCGTCCGGGCGTTCGACCCGGTCCTGCGGGAAGGACGGCTCGGCGGAGGGGTCCAGCGGGCGCACGTCGACCACGCGGGCCGCCACCCGGGCCTTCAGCTCCGGGGTTTCGCCGGGCACCGGCACGAAGGTTCCGGTCGACTGGTCGCTGGCGATCTTGCGTCCGAGCGCCGCCGGATCGCCGGGCGTCTCGACCCGGTAGGTCATGCGGATCACATCGGTCGTCATGCAGCCAGTCCGGAGGAGCGAGGCACGATGGTCCGCGTGCGGGCTCGGCCTTCGTTCGGCCGCCGAGGGAAACACGACCATGAGAACGCCATAGATCGCAAGCGATGCCTCAAGCGTGATCGGCGGCCGGGTCGCCGCCCGTGGTGATCGGCGTCCCGGCGCTCGCAGGATCCTCGGGAACGCGCCCGCCTCAGTTCGCCTGCAGCGGCCGGATCGTGCGGCGGTTGAGCGTGTCGAGGATGCGGGTCCTCAGCCCGTCGACCGCGACCGCCAGGAAGATGATGCTGCCCGTCACGAGCGGGTAGATGTAGGGGTCGGCGTTGACGATGTTGAGGCCGTTCTGCACCGTCTTGATCAGGATGGCGCCGAAGACCGTACCGGCCACGCTGCCGCGGCCCCCGAACAGCGACACGCCGCCCAGCACGGCAGCCGCGACGGCCGCGAACTCGACCTGGTCGCCATATTTCGGGCCGACGGCGCCGATCTGGGTGACGGTCACGAAGCCGCCCACCCCCGCACAGAGCGCGCAGATCACGAAACACGCGAATGTGATGCGCTTGGCCGGGATGCCGGCCTTGCGGGCCGCCTCCGCGTCCTCGCCCACGGCATAGATCTGCCGGCCGAAGGCGGTCTGGTGCAGCACCACCCAGGCCAGGGCGAAGACGGCCGCGAAGGCGAGGATGGCGGACGGAATGCCGAGCACGTGGGCCCGATTGAGGTCGGTGATCCGGTCGGGGAACGGCAGGGTGCGGGTCTCGGACATCCACATGGCGACCCCGCGCAGCACGAACAGGGTGGACAGCGTCGTGATGAAGGACGCGACGCCGAGCACGGTCACGATCAGGCCGTTGATCACGCCCACCAGCGCGGCCAGGACCGTGACCAGCGCGAGGCCCACCGGCCAGGGCAGGCCGGTGAAGGCGAGGGCCAGCATGCAGGCCGTCAGGTACATGGTGGCGCCGACCGACAGGTCGATCTGCGCGGTCAGCAGCACGAAGGTCATGCCGATCGCGAGGATCCCGATCGGGGCCGCCTGGATGACGATGTTGCGGAAGTTGGCGATCGCCAGAAACCGGTCGGACATCAGCCCGAAGGTGAGGAGCACCACGACGAAGAGGATCAGGGGGCATTCTGCAGCCCGAGCAGGGCCAGGCGGTTGCCGGATTTCATGCGGACACCTTCGCGTGGTCGGCCCCGACCGCAGCCGCGGTCATGATGGCCTCACGGTCGAAACCGGGCCGGTCGAAGCTGCCCGTGAGTTCGCCGCGGCTGATGGTGAGGATGCGATCCGACAGGCCCATCAGTTCCTCGATCTCGGAGGAGATCAGCAGGACGGCGCTGCCTGCCTGCACCAACGCGTTGATGATGCGGTAGACTTCCTGCTTGGCCCCCACGTCGATGCCGCGCGTCGGCTCGTCGAGGATGAAGAGTTTCGGGGCCCGCATCAGCCACTTGCCGATGACGACCTTCTGCTGGTTGCCCCCCGACAGGTGCTTGACCAGCGTGTCCTCGACGCGGTCGGTCGAGAGCCGGACCTGCTGGGCCATGGCGCGCGAGGCCACAGCGACCCGCCGGCCCTCGATCAGGCCGAGCGCATTGGCCATGCTCCTCAGCGAGGCCAGGACGGCGTTTTCGGCGATCGGCGCCTCCATCAGCAGACCCTCGCCGCGGCGGTCCTCGGTCAGGAACGCAAGGCCGGCCGCCATCGCGCGGGCGGGCGTGGGATCGCGCAGCTCGACGCCCTCCACGGCGATCGTTCCGCTCCGGAACGGATCGAGCCCGAAGATCATGCGCGCGAGTTCCGACCGGCCCGAGCCCATCAGCCCGGCCAGCCCCACCACTTCGCCGGCCCGGATCGTGAAGGTGACGGCCTCGGCCACGCCGGGCTGGCTGAGCCCCGTGACGGCGAGCACCTCGCGACCGATCGGGAGGAGTCCGAAGATGACCGGCATGAGCAGCACCGTGAGCACGGTGGCGATCGCACCGGGGCTGTGGTGGGCGTCGGTCTGCGGGTACTCGATGATCTGGCTGGTGTGGCCGTGGTC
>CAXUMV010000191.1:0-7181 GCA_964252065.1 uncultured Lichenihabitans sp. | reverse complement strand
CATTCTCCGCATCGCTCCCTTCCGTCAGCACTGCACGCTCCCGGTCCTGTCCGGGCGGCCGCCGTTCGGTGGCGAGCTCCTGTGTCACGACACGGTGGAAGCCGCGCTGCTGGTGCGTGCGGGGTGGGAGGTCCGGCTGCTTCCGCAGATGGACGGAACCTGGGAGGAGATGCCGACCAACGCCGCGGACCTGCTCGGCCGGGAGAAACGCTGGTGCCAGGGCAACCTGCAGCATGCCCGGCTGCTCGGCCTCCCCGGCCTGAAGGCGGGGAGCCGGGCCCATATCGCGCTCGGGATCGGCGGCTATCTCACGGCGCCGCTGTGGTGGGCCTTCCTGCTGCTCGGCGCGGCGCGCGTCCTGTTCGGCGACCCGACGGAGCGCCTCGGCCTGCTGGCCTACGGCGTGACCGAATCGGGCCCGGCATCGCTCATGCTCGCCTGTCTGGCGGCTGCGCTGATCCTGACGCCGCGCGTGCTCAATCTCTGGCGCGTTCTGGCCGACAGGCCGGCGTGCGGGAGCTTCGGGGGCGTTCGCCGGCTTTTGACCAGTGCGGCCATCGAGCAGGTGTTCTGGCTGCTGTTCGGCCCGGTGATGTCGCTGGTGAATGCCGGCTTCGTCCTGCGCACGCTCGGCGGCCAGGTCGTCCCGTGGGACGCCCGGCCCCGCGGCGACCGCCACATCGGCCCTGCCCAGGCCGCCAGGCTTCACTGGCCGCAGCTAGTAGTCGCCGTGGTCCTTGGCGCCGCGTGCGCCAAGGCGGGCGGCTGGTACGCGGCCTGGATGGCACCGTCCGTCCTGGGCCTCCTGCTCAGCCCATGGCTGACCTCCTTGTCGAGCCGCCTCGACCTCGGCCTCTGGTCGAAGCGGCTTGGCCTGTTCATGACCGTGGACGACCGGGCGCCGGCCCGCGAGTTGCTGGAGCTGCAGGCCGCCCTGTCGGGATCGAAGGCCCGGCCCTGACCCGCTGCGATCCCGCGGCTCGGGACCGGCGTTGTCGCAGGACTGGCTTGGCGCGTAGGATGGCCGATGCCGCCCCGGACCACCGCCCGCCTTCAAGCCATGAGCAGTGCCGCCGAGGGCCTGCTGCGGCTCATGCAGGGGCCCACGCCGCCGGACGACCTGATCGCCAAGCACGAGCGGCTTACCGAAGCCCTGAGGGCGAGCGTGCAGCAGGGCGTGCTGCGGCCGGGCGCCGCCATCCCCGGCGAGCGTGCGCTGGCCGAACGGCTGGACCTCTCGCGCACGACGGTCCGCCGCGCGATCAAGACGCTCGTCGACGAACGGCTGCTGGTGCAGCGGCCTGGCGCGCGGACCAGCGTCGCGCAGCGGGTCGAAAAGCCCGTGTCGCTCTTCACGGGCTTCTCGCAGGACATGCGCGCGCGGGGGCTGCGCCCGGGCAGCCTCTGGCTTGGCCGCGAGACCGGGCCCGCCCTGCCGGCGGAGGCCTTCGAACTCGCCCTGTCGCCCGGCACGCCGGTCTGCCGCCTCAGGCGATTGCGCACCGCCGACGACGTCGCCATGGCGCTCGAGCTGTCGATCGTACCGGCGCGCTTCCTGCCGGATCCCTCGCTGGTCGAGGATTCGCTCTACGCCGCACTCGAGCAGCGGGGCACGCTGCCGGTGCGCGCCCTGCAGCGCATGCGCGCCACCGTGGCGGGCCGCGACGAGGCCGACCAGCTCGGGCTGCAGCCCGGCGCCCCGCTGCTGGACATGGAGCGGCGCTGCTTCAACGAGGCCGGAGACACGGTCGAGTTCTGCCACAGCCTCTACCGCGGCGACCTCTACGACCTCCTGGTGGAACTCTCCTAGGAAAGTACCGGTTGCATACCGGTTGCAGCGTGCGTAGTCTTCATCGATGCCTCTGCGGTGGAGATCGACCCTTTCCATGCTGCCCGGTCTCGAACATGGCCTGATCGTCTCCTGCCAGCCGGTCCAGGGCGGACCGCTCGACAGGCCCGAGATCGTGGCCGCCTTCGCGCTCGCGGCGGAGGCCGGCGGCGCGCGAGCGCTTCGGATCGAGGGCCTCGCCAACCTGCGCGCCGTGCGGGCGACCACGTCCCTGCCGATCATCGGGCTGATCAAGCGCATCGATCCGGCGACGCCGGTCATCATCACGGCGACGGTCGCCGACGTCCGCGCGCTCGCCGAGGCGGGCGCCGACATCATCGCCTTCGACGCCACGCTGCGGCCCGGGCGTCTCGCGCCGGTCGCGAGCCTTGCGGAGGCGGCACGGGCCGCGGGCTGCCTCGGCATGGCGGATACCGCGACCTTCGCCGACGCCGAGGCCGCCCGCCAGGCGGGCGCCGACATCCTCGGGACGACGCTGTCGGGCTACACCGGCGGCCCCGTGCCGGCGGACCCCGACATCGACCTCGTTCGGCGCTGCGCGAGCCTGTCGGTCCCGGTCTTCGCCGAAGGCCGCTACCGGACGATGGACGACGTCCGCGCGGCCCGCGCCGCCGGCGCCTTCGCGGTGGTCGTGGGATCGGCCATCACCCGGCCCGAGCACATCACCGACTGGTTCGCCGCCGTGATGCGCGAACCCGTCGGCGCGCCGGCCGGCCGCTGAGCCGTGCGCCGCGCGCCCGTCCTTGCGATCGACCTCGGGGGCACCAAGCTCGCGGCGGCCCTGGTCGATGGGCCCCGCCTCCTGGAGCGGCGGGAAACCCCGACCGATCGAGGCGGCGGCCCCGCGGCCTGGATCGAGGCGATCGCGCGGCTCGTGGACGGCTGGAGCGACGGCCGCGCCGCCGGGGTCGCCGTGACGGGACTGGTCCGCGACGGGCTCTGGCGCGCCGTCAACCCGGACACGCTGGCCGTGCCCGACGATGTCCCTCTGGCAGCGACCCTCGCGGCCCGGCTCGGCATGCCGGTCCTCGCCCGCAACGACGCCCAGGCTGCCGCCTGGGGCGAGTACCGGTTCGGCGCGGGACGCGGCGGCACCGCGGTCTTCGTCACGGTGTCGACCGGGATCGGCGGCGGCCTCGTGGTCGACGGCCGGCTCGTCGAGGGCCGCACGGGACTGGCCGGCCACATCGGCATCACCCCGATCGAGACACCGGACGGCGTCCGCAGGCTGGAGGACGTCGCCTCCGGCGCGGCCCTGGCCCGCATGGCCGAGGGTCGCGGCGGGGCAGGGGGCGTCACGGCGGCGGCGCTGGGTGGCGAGCCGTGGGCCACGGCGCTCCTCGACCGGGCGATCGCACCCCTCGCGCTGGCGCTGCGGCGGCTGCATCTCGAACTCGACCCGGACTGCATCGTGATCGGCGGCGGCCTGGGCCTCGCCCCGGGTTATCTCGACCGCCTCGAAGGCGTCCTCGCGCCGCTCCCGGTGCTGATGCGACCACGGATTTGCGCCGCCGCGCTCGGCGCCGATGCCGGCCTGATCGGCATTGCCGATCTTGCCATGACAGCGCGGGAGGGTGAGCCATGACACGCTTGTTTGGTGGACGGATCCGGGCTTCGGCGCTTCTGGGCGCCTGTGCGGCCCTGCTGTCGCTGCCGGCCTCGGCGGAGGTGACCGTCGCGGGCTGGCCGGGCGGCCCCGAGGAGATCGCGCTCCGCAAGGTGGCCGATCTCTACAACGCCCAGCCGGGCCGCACCGACGACGACAAGGTCAAGCTGCTGTTCTTCAACCGCGAGGGTTTCTTCGACAAGCTCCAGGCCGACATGGCGGCCGGCTCGACGACCTTCGACGTCAACCTCGTCGCGACCTACTCGCTCGGCAAATACGCGCCCTTCATGGATCCGATCGCGCTGCCGGCCTCGGCGTCGGACACGTTCGGGGCGACCGTCCTCAAGACCATGCAATATGACGGCAAGCAGTTCGGCGTGCCCACCGACCTGTCGATGCACTTCATGTATGTCCGCAAGGACCTGGTCGACAAGCTCCTCGCCGACGACGGCTGGAAGGCGGCCTATGGCGAGATCGCTCAGAAATACCTCGGCAAGGCCCTCGCGCCCAAGCCGGCGGACGCGTGGAACTGGGACGATTACGCGGCGACCGCCCTGTTCTTCACCAAGGCCGTCAATCCCAAGAGCCCCGTGCGCTACGGCACCGTGCTGCAGATGAAGAACCTGCTCTTCAACATGATGATCTTCGGCAACGTGCCGCGCGCCTATGGCGGGGACTGGACGGACGCCTCCGGCAAGGTCACGGTCGACTCGCCCGCCTACCGCACGGCGCTCGACCTCTACAAGACGCTCTACGACGCCGGCGCCTCGCCCAAGGACTCGCTCTCCTACGAGTTCCCCGAGGCGAACGCCGCCTTCGGCTCCGGCCAGGTCGCGACCATGCTGCAATGGAACGCGGCTGCGGCCGATCTCGACAACAAGGACAAGACGCCCGCCGTGGCCGGCAGGATCGACACCGTGGCGCCCCCCGCCGGCCCGGCCGGGCGCTTCACCCACATCCACGGCCTGGGCCTGGGCCTGAGCAAGGCCTCCACCCACAAGGAGGCCGCCCTTCGGTTCCTGACGTGGCTCGCCGGCCCCCAGGCCATGACGGACTATGCCAAGGCGGGCGGGTCGCCGGCCGTATCGGAAGCCATCGCAGCCCGGATCGACGGACGTCCCGACCTCGCCAAGCTCGGGAGCTTTGCGGGCAAGTACGGGTTCGTGATGACGGGCGCGACCTCGGCCAACGCGCTGGCCGTCTACGAGGCCCAGGCCAAGGCCTTCACCGGCTATTGGGGCGGCACCGACGACAAGGACGCCGCCCTGCAGCAGGCGGCGGCGGCCATGACAAGCCTTCTCAAGTGAGGGATCGCGCCGCGGGCGTGCCGTCCGCCGCGGCCTTCTGGACTGCGGTCGGACTCCGCGGATGAGCGCGGTTCTTCACCGCCGGCAAGGCCTCGTCCTCATCGCCCCGCTCGCGGCGTTCCTGCTTGCCCTGCTCGGCCTGCCGCTGCTGATCGACATCGTCTACGCCCTGTCCCACGTCACCTTCGAGACGCTGCGCCGGCCCCGGCTCGAGGGTTTCGGCAATTTCGTCACGGTGCTGAAGGACCCTGGCTTCTGGCAGGCCCTGGGCTTCTCGCTGCGGTTCGCGATCGTCGCCTCGGTCGCGCAGCTCGCCATCGGGCTGTTCCTCGCCATTTTCCTCGCCCCACTCTTCGCGCTGGTGCCCTGGCTGATGGCCTTGCTGATGCTGCCCACGATGCTGGCGCCCGCCCTCGTCGGCCTCATGTACCGCCTGCTGCTGCAGGATTTCGTCGGCATCGTCCCGAACTACTGGAGCCTCTGGTTCGGCGACAGCCCGGCCTTCCTGAACCCCGGCACGGCCTTCTGGACGCTTGCGACCATCGAGGTGCTGCAATGGTCGCCCTTCGCCATGCTGATCCTCTACGCCGCCTATGCCGCGATCCCCGGCGAGGTGCGCGAGGCCGCAGCCCTCGACGGCGCCGGGCCGCTGCGACGCCTCGCCTATATCGACCTGCCCAGCATGGCGCCGACCATCGCGATCGTCTTCTTCTTCCGCTTCATCGACAGTTTCCGCGTGTTCGACAACGTCTACGTGCTGACCGGCAGCGGGGCGGGCGGCAGCACGATGACGATCAGCATCTTCATCTACGAGGCCTTCTTCCGCCGCAACGACATCGGGGTGGCGGTCGCGGCCTCGCTCCTGCTGCTCGTCCTGTCCTTCGCGGTCCTGATGGTGCTCATGCGCCTCGCCGGGGCGCGGCGGTGAAGCGGCGCCATCTCTGGATGACGGTGCGTCTCGCCGTCTTCGCCCTGGCGGCCTTCGTGCTGAACTTCCCGCTCCTGGCCACGCTTGTGACCTCGCTCAAGGGCGAGGCCGAGATCGGCGCCAATCCCACGCTCGGGATCGAGGCGCCGACCCTCGACAACTACCGCGCCATCCACGACGCCGGCGACCGCTTCGACATCCTGCACTATCTCGGCAACAGCGTCGTGGCGGCGGGCGTGGGCTCGGCGCTGGCGATGGTCCTCGCCTTTCCGGCCGCCTATGCGATCGCCCGCGCAGGGGTCGGCGCCCGCTGGATCCTGCCGATCGTGACGAACCTGCGCGCCGTGCCGCTGATCATCTTCTCGATCCCGATCTACCTCATCTACCAGCAGGTCCATCTCCTCGATACGCGCACCGGCCTCGCGCTGATCCTCTGCCTCGTGAACCTGCCGATGGTACTCGTGCTGCTGGTCAACGCGCTCAACGACCTGCCGATCGGGGTCGAGGAGGCGGCCCGCATGGACGGCGCCGGGACGCTCGCCCTGCTGCTGCGCGTCGTCCTGCCCCTCGCAGCTCCCGTGGTCGCCTCCGCGCTGATCCTGTCCTTCGTCTATGCCTGGAACGAGTTCCTGTTCGGCCTGATGCTGACGACGGAGCGCGCGGTGCCGATCACGGTGGGCGCGTCCTTCTTCTTCTCCTCGAGCGGTGGCGGCATCCGGTGGGGGGTGGCCTCCGCCGTCATGGTGGTCAGCGTGCTGCCGCCGCTGCTGATCAGCCTCCTCGCCTACCGCTTCATGGGGCAGGCGCTGACCGCGGGGGCCGTCAAGGGATGATCCCGGCCCGAGAGGATCGCCGGCATTTTCGAGCAGCGAAGCGATCCATGATGGAGCATCCCGACCCACACCTGGATCGCCACGGCGCTTCGCGCTTCGCGACGACGGCCGGAAGAAGGCCTGCCGACAACCGTCATCCGAACCGGTTCGGCGGCAGCCCCTTCACGCCGGGCTCGATGGCAAAGAGCGCGCCTTCCTCGGGGTGGGCGGCCAGGTGCTCGGGCGTCAGGGTGAAGCGGGCCGAGGTCACGAACAGCGTCGCGAGATCGCGGCCGCCGAAGGTGCAGCTCGTCGGCCAGGAGCAGGGGAGCTCGACCAGGCGGTCCAGCGTCCCGTCGGGTGCGTAGCGCGCGAGGCAGGAGCCGCCCGCGACGCGGCAGTTCCACAAGAATCCCTCCGCATCGATCGTCGATCCGTCCGGAAAGCCGCGCTGCAGGCCGGACGCGAACACCCGGCGACCGCTGAGGCCTTCGGGCCCGCAATCGAACTGGTAGATCGTGTTGGCGTCTCTCTTGTCGGGCGAACTCGGCATCCAGCTCGCGTCGATGCTTCACCTGGGCGCCGCCCTGCCCAACCTCGCCTTCAAGGCCGACGCCCACTACCACCACCTCGCCGACGACATCATGCGCGGCGGCGAGCGCCCCGAGGTCCGCTGGCT
>CAXUMV010000190.1:0-7184 GCA_964252065.1 uncultured Lichenihabitans sp. | reverse complement strand
TTGTTGCCGTCGTCGATCCAGCGGGCCGAGGACTTGGTCGGCATGGCGACGCCGATCATGTCGCCGCTCGCCGCCATCGCCGGTGCCGCGCCACCCAACGCCAGGGCGCCGAGCGCCGCGGCGGCCATGATTGTCTTGAAAGTCACGTCATCCTCCCGGTTTCAGACCGGCCGTTCCGGCCCGAGTCTCACTTTTGTACCCTGGCGCGCCAATTGTCTGACAGTAAGCGCATCAGCCTCGTCTTGGGCGAAGGCCGACGAATGCCATCGGCGTCTCGCCCTGCCGACGGAAGACGTAGGATCCCGCAACATCCTCTGTCAAATGCCTTGTTTCACCGTCTCGCCACATCCTTAAACCCCACGTTGTACTGCATCGCAGCATGTTATCACATCATACCGGCACGGCGCGGCCCATGGCGGAATAGGCGCCCTTCCGCTTCGCGCGGGGGAGACGGCACGATCCGGCCCGGCAAGCGGCAATCGCGCGCTTGCCGCAGTGCACGCGTTTGATAGGGTGCCTCGCGCTTGAGACCCTCGAGGAGACCGCTCGCGATGCCGAACCGTTCCGCCCTGCTCGCCGGGGCCCTCCTGCTCGCGAGCCTCGGTAGCGCCGCGGCGCAACAGAAGCCCTATGCCGGCACGACGCTGACCGTCGCGTCGCAGAACGACCAGTTCGCCCCCGTGCTGGCCAAGCTCGCCCCTGCCTTCGAGACCGAGACCGGCGTGACGGTCAAGGTCGACATCATGGATTACGGGCAGCTGCTCACCAAGACGACCGCCGACTTCATCGGCCACACCAAGAGCTACGACCTCCTGACGTCGGACATCGTCTGGTCCGGGGCGTTGGCCGAGAACGGCTCCACGGTGGACCTGACGGACTGGATCAAGCGCGACGCCGCCGAGATCGGCACCGACGACATCTACCCGATCCTGATGACCTCTCTCGGCGGCTACGCGGGCAAGCAGGTGGCCTTCCCGTTCGCCGGCTACGCGAACGTCCTGGCCTACCGCAAGGATCTCTATGAGAAAGCCGGCATCGCCCCGCCGAAGACGATGGAGGAGCTGGTCGCGGCGGCCACCCGGCTGACCGATGCCGCCCACGGCGTCTACGGCTTCGTCGCCAACGGCAAGGCGGGCCCCGCCTCGGCGCAGGATTGGATGCAGTACAACGCCCAGATGGGCGGCTCGATCCTCGATGGCGCCGGCAAGCCCGCCCTCAACGCGGACGCCAATGTCCGCAGCCTTGCGGTGTTTAGGAACCTCTTCGCCAAGGCCGCGCCTCCCGGAGCCGCCGACTATGACTGGAGCGGGCGCGAGCAAAGCTTCCGCAACGGCGTGGTCGCCAACATGGAGACCTGGTCGGTCGGCGCGCCCGGCTACTACGACCCCTCCATGTCGAAGGTCGTCGATACGGTCGCCATTGAGGCCGCGCCCTCGGCGCAGGGGCAGGCGCCGAAATACGGCGTGGGCGGCTGGGGCCTTGCGATCAACGCCGACATCGATGCCAAGAAGAAGGACGCCGCCTGGCTCTTCATCAAGTGGATCACCAGCCCCAAGATCCACAAGCAGCTGAACCTCGAGGGGGCGGGTTCCTTCCTCCGCAAGAGCGAGATGACCGACAAGGAGCTGCTCGCCAAGTTCCCCTTCCTGCCGGTGCTCGCCACGACCTTCGAGCACGGCGACGGCGACTACCGCCCCCGCATCCCGCAATATCCGGAAATCCAGGACCTGCTGGGGACGGCCGTGAACGCGGTGCTGGTCGGCCACGCCGATCCCAAGACCGCACTCGATGAGGCGCAGGCCAAGGCGATCAAGCTCTTCTGACCCCTATCCTGCCACGGCGCGCGAAGCTGCGCGCCGTGCGCATGCCAGTGTCGCGTCCCCGCGGATCGAAGTGCGGCGGGGGCGGTGTTATTTTCATGGAAGGCGCGTCGAGCGCCCTTGATGGTCGGCTGGAGGTGCCGTGAGCAATCTGATGGAGGAGACCGTGGTGGACGTCCGTCACTGGACGGACCGGCTGTTCAGCTTCCGCACCACGCGCGATCCGTCGTTTCGCTTCCGCAACGGCGAGTTCACGATGATCGGCGTCAAGGTCGACGGCAAGCCGCTACTGCGCGCCTACAGCGTCGCCAGCGCGAACTACGAGGAGCAGCTCGAGTTCCTGTCCATCAAGGTGCCGGACGGGCCGCTGACCTCGCGCCTGCAGCACCTGCAGGCCGGGGATGCGATCATCGTGAGCCGCAAGGCGACCGGCACGCTGGTGATCGACAACCTCCTGTCCGGGCGCAACCTCTACCTGCTGGCGACCGGCACCGGCCTCGCGCCGTTCCTCAGCGTCATCAAGGATCCCGAGACCTACGAGCGCTTCGACCGGGTCGTTCTCGTGCATGGCGTGCGGCACATCGCCGAGCTCGCCTTTCAGGACGAGATCGCGGACCATCTTCCAAAGGACGAACTACTCGGCGAGCTGGTCGCCGCCAAGCTGCTCTACTACCCGACGGTGACGCGCGAGCCGTTCCGCCACAACGGCCGCATCACGGCGCTGCTCGAGAGCGGCAAGCTGCAGGACGACCTCGGCCTCGCGCCGCTAGCCGGCGCGGAGGATCGCGTCATGATCTGCGGCGGCCCGCACATGATGGCCGAGCTGCGCGCCTTCCTGCTCGCCCGCGATTTCGTCGAGGGCAATCACGGCGAGCCGGGTCACTTCGTCGTGGAAAAGGCCTTCGTCGACCGGGGCTGACCGTCCGGTCGAAACCGCCGGCCTGACCGGTCCGCCGTCATCGCGAGGCGCGCAGCGCCGTGGCGATCCAGGCGTCCCGCATGGAGCGATGGATCGCCGCGCTTCGCTTGCGATAACGGCCAAACAGCCGCTGAGCGGCGCTTTTGCAGAAAAAGCCGCTGTTCATCACGCCCTGGGAGGTCTTAAGCTCCGCCCGGGACCGTGCGAGTGACCCCGGGGAGCCGCTGTTGAGCGACACGACGCCCGCTCTGATCGTCGTCGACTGGGGGACGACCCGGCTTCGCGCCACGCTCCTGGGGCCAGGCGGCGAGGTGGTGGCGCGCCGCGACAGCGAGGCCGGCGTCCAGAGCGTGCCGCAGGGTGGCTTCCCCGACGCGCTCGAGGCCGTGGCCGGGGACTGGCTGGGCGCGGATCCCGAGCTGCCCGTCCTGATGGCCGGCATGGTGGGCAGCCGCAATGGATGGCGCGAGGCGCCCTATGCCGCCTGTCCCTGCGGGCTCGACGAGCTGCGCACGAGGTTGATGCGCGTCGAAGGGCTGCACGACGTGCGAATCGTGCCCGGCGTCGACATCCGCTGGCCGGACGGCGCCTACGACGTGATGCGCGGCGAGGAGGTCCAGGCCTTCGGGACGGGGCTCGACGACGGCATCGTGTGCCTGCCGGGCACGCACAGCAAATGGGTCGAGATGGCCCAGGGCAGGATCGTGCGGTTCGCGACCTTCATCACCGGCGAGCTCTACGCCGCCATGTGCCAGTCCTTCGTCGGGCGGCTGGCCGAGGAGCCGGCCCATCCCGAGGCCGGTGTCGCGGCGGGCGCCCGCATCGCGACCCTGCCGGGCGGCCTCGCCCGTCTCCTTTTTCAGGCGCGGACCCAGGTGCTCGGCGGCGGCCTGACGGGCGGGGCGGTGCGGCCGTTCCTGTCGAGCCTCATCGTCGGCGAGGAGCTGAACGGCGCCGTGGCGCTGTTCGGCGCCATGCGGGCCGTGTGCCTTGTCGCCGCCCCGCCCCAGCGCGACATCTATGCGGCGGCCCTGGCGGGGCGCGGCATCGCGTTCAGCGTCGTCGACCCCGCCGAGGCCTCGCTGCGCGGCATCGCGCGGCTCGCGGGACGCCATCCCTGACCAACGCGTGAGGCCCATGACCGAGGACGTTTTCAATCACTGGTTCGCCCGCATGCCGGTCGTGGCGATCCTGCGCGGGCTCAGGCCCGAGGAGGCCATCGCGATCGGCGAGGCGCTGGTCGAGGGCGGCGTCCATATCCTCGAGGTGCCGCTCAACTCGCCCGATCCCCTGCGCAGCATCGCGGCCCTGGCGAGCGGCCTCGAGGGCCGGGCC
The DNA here is from genome assembly GCA_964252065.1 of uncultured Lichenihabitans sp. GTDB lineage: Bacteria > Pseudomonadota > Alphaproteobacteria > Rhizobiales > Beijerinckiaceae > Lichenihabitans. The sequence goes on along the minus strand of CAXUMV010000190.1, from coordinate 3,110 downwards.
ATCGTGGGCGCCGGCACCGTGCTCGACGAGGCCGCGGTCGACGCCGTGGCCGAGGCGGGCGGCGCCATCATCGTGTCGCCCAACACCGATCCGGCCGTGATCCGGCGGACACGCCAGCGCGGCCTCGTCTCGCTGCCCGGCAGCTTCACGCCCACCGAAGCCTTCCTGTCCCTGGCATCGGGCGCCCATGCCATCAAGCTCTTCCCCGGCGAGCTCGTGACGCCCCAGAGCACCCGCGCCATGGCGGCGGTGCTGCCGCGCGGCACGCGCCTTCTGGTGGTGGGCGGGGTCTCGGCCGACAATCTGAAGGACTGGGCGGGCACCCCCGTGCACGGCTTCGGGATCGGCTCGTCGCTGTTCAAGCCCGGGGTCACGCCGGCCGAGATCGAGGCGCGGGCCGTGGCCCTGACGGCGGCGGTGCGCGACCGCATGGGGCCGGCCACCTGACGCCCCTGCCGCGCCCGCTGCGACGTTCGGGCGCTCGACCGTCGGCGCCGGGGAGCGCATGGTCCCGGCGGCTTTCGGCTCGACGGTAGGGATTTGGCTGCGGCATGTCGCACTCCATGGGCAACATCGTCACGGCCATCGCGCTCGGGCTCGTGGTGCTCGTGCTGTTCGCCGGGCTGTTCAACATGCTCCGCGGCGGCAGCCCCAACCTGTCGCAGCGGCTGATGCGCATGCGCGTCGTCCTCCAGTTCGTGGCGGTCGCGGTGATCATGGGCGTGCTCTACATGCGGGGTCGTTGACGCGCGATGGTGGTTCTCAACAGGATCTATACCCGCACGGGGGACGACGGCTCGACGGCGCTGGGCACGGGCGAGCGGCGCCTCAAGTCCGACCAGCGGGTCGCCGCCTACGGGACGGTCGACGAGACCAACGCCGCGATCGGGGTCGTCCGCCTCTCGACGGGGGACGACCGGGCGCTCGACGCCATGCTGTCGCGCATCCAAAACGACCTGTTCGACCTCGGCGCGGACCTCGCCACCCCGCCAGCCCCCGGCGAGGAGCCGGGCGCCCGGCTCCGCATGGTGGACAGCCAGGTCGAGCGGCTGGAGCGCGAGATCGACGAGGTCAACGGGGCGCTCGACCCGCTGCGCTCCTTCGTGCTGCCGGGCGGCTCGCCGGCGGCCGCGGCGCTGCACGTTGCGCGCACCGTCAGCCGGCGGGCGGAGCGCCTGATGGTCGAGCTCGCCCATCAGCCCGGCGAAAGCGTCGGGGCTCCGGCGATGCGCTACATGAACCGGCTGTCCGACTTCCTGTTCGTGGCCTCCCGCAGGGCCAATGCGAACGGCGCCACCGATGTGCTCTGGGTGCCGGGCCAGAACCGGTGACCCTGCCTGCGTTGACTTAACGGACCCCCGCCACTACCAGTTCGCATCAATCCGACACCTCAAAACTCAAGATCGCCAGCGATGAAGATCCTCGTGCCCGTCAAGCGGGTCGTCGACTATAACGTGAAGATCAGGGTGAAGCCGGACGGCTCCGGGGTCGACCTCGCCAACGTCAAGATGTCGATGAACCCCTTCGACGAGATCGCGGTCGAGGAGGCCTTGCGCCAGAAGGAGGCCGGCAAGGCGACCGAGGTCATCGTGGTGTCGATCGGCGGCGCCCAGTCGGCCGAGACGATCCGCAACGGCCTTGCGATGGGGGCCGACCGCGGCATCTTGGTCAAGGTCGAAGGACCGGTCGAGCCGCTGACGGTCGCCAAGATCCTGCTCGGCGTCGCCAAGGCCGAGGCGCCCGGCCTCATCATCCTGGGCAAGCAGGCGATCGACGACGACTGCAACCAGACCGGGCAGATGCTGGCCGCCCTTGCGGGCTGGGGGCAGGGCACCTTCGCCTCCAAGGTCACCATCGACGGCGAGACCGCCGAGGTGGTGCGCGAGGTCGACGGCGGATCGCAGACCGTCACGCTCAAGCTGCCGGCCATCGTCACCACCGACCTCAGGCTGAACGAGCCGCGCTATGCGAGCCTGCCCAACATCATGAAGGCCAAGAAGAAGCCGATCGAGGAGAAGACCCCGGCCGACTACGGCGTCGACCCCAGCCCCCGCCTGACCGTGCTGAAGACGGTCGAGCCCGCGGGCCGCAAGGGCGGCGTCAAGGTGGGCTCGGTGGCCGAACTGGTCGGCAAGCTCAAGACCGAAGCCGGAGTGCTCTGACATGCCGACGCTGCTTCTCGCCGAACAGAAGGACGGCCATCTCAACGACGTGACCGCCCGCGCGCTGACCGCGGCGGCGGGGCTCGGCGCCCCGGTGCACGTGCTGGTGTTCGGGGAGGGATCTGCCCAGGCCGCGGCCGAGGCCGCCACGCTGCAGGGCGTCGGCAAGGTGCTGGTCGCCGATGGCGCGAGTGCCGGCCACGGCATGGCGGAGCCGGTCGCGGCGCTCCTCGTCGAGTTGGCTAAGACCTACGAAGCGATCGTCGCCCCCGCGACCACGCACGCCAAGAACATCCTGCCGCGCGTCGCCGCCCTGCTCGACGTGATGCAGCTGTCCGAGATTACGGCCGTGATCGCGCCCGACACCTTCGAGCGCCCCATCTATGCGGGCAACGCGATCCAGACCGTGCAGTCGAAGGACGCCGTCAAGGTCATCACGGTGCGCACGGCGGGCTTTGCCGCGACCGGCCCAGGAGCCGCCACGGCGCCGGTCGAGGCCCTGTCCGCCGCCGCCGATCCAGGCGTCTCGCAGTTCAAGGGCGAGGCCCTGGCGAGCTCCGACCGCCCCGAGCTGACCTCCGCCAAGATCGTCGTCTCCGGCGGCCGCGCCATGCAGAAGGCCGAGAACTTTAAGACCTATCTGGAGCCGATCGCCGACCGCCTGGGCGCCGCCATGGGGGCCTCGCGCGCGGCGGTCGATGCGGGGTTCGCGCCCAACGACTGGCAGGTCGGCCAGACCGGCAAGGTCGTGGCGCCCGATCTCTACATCGCGGTCGGCATCTCGGGGGCCATCCAGCACCTGGCCGGCATGAAGGACTCCAAGGTCATCGTCGCGATCAACAAGGACGAGGACGCTCCGATCTTCCAGATCGCCGACTACGGACTCGTGGGCGATCTCTTCCAGATCCTGCCCGAGCTCGACCAGGAACTCGCCAAGGCTGGGCGGTA
>CAXUMV010000189.1:0-7191 GCA_964252065.1 uncultured Lichenihabitans sp. | reverse complement strand
CGGTGGTCGCCGTTGCAGGAAACGGCAACTTCCATGTCGGGCTGATGATCGACGAGACCGACGCGGGCGAGGTCGCGCGCACGCGCGCCTTCCTCGACCGGCTCGTGGCCCGCGCGCTCGCCATGGGCGGGACCTGCACGGGCGAGCACGGGGTCGGCGAGGGCAAGGCCAAATACCTCCTGGCCGAACATTCCCCCGGTGCGCTCGGGGCGATGCGTGCCATCAAGGCCGCGCTCGACCCGCAGAACATCATGAATCCGGGAAAAATCCTTCCATTGTGACCCCGATGGCAACGGCAAAGGCAGGATCGCGTATCTAGATGGAGATCACCATCGCCGCGGAGCCGTCACACCCCCTTGCGTGAGAGCCTGACCGTCCTTGCCATCCTGCTGATCGTGGTCCTGACGACCGCGCTCGTGGGACCATATTTCGTCGACTGGAACAGCCATCGCGGCCGCATCGAGCACCGGCTGTCCATCCTGCTCGGCGCGGACGTCAGGGTCACGGGGCCCATCGACGTCAAGCTCCTGCCGCGGCCGATCTTCCGCATGGAGGACGTGACCATGCGGGCCCTCGACCCGCAGGCCGGCACCGCGACGGCGTCCCGCCTCGACATGGAGCTGTCGCTGACCGCGCTCCTGCGGGGCGAGGTCCTGTTCGTGGAGGCCGACGTCACCGCCCCGGTCGTGACGCTGCCCCTGGCCGAGGACGGCGCCGTGCGCCTGCCGCAGGTCGCGGCCGACGATGCGGGGCGCATCAGCCTCGTGCACGTCGTCCTGCGCGAGGGCACGCTGGTGCTGCGGGGCCGCGACGGGGGGGCCGCCCTGACGCTCGGCGGCATCGCGGGCGAGGGCGAGGCGACTTCGCTGCTCGGCCCGTTCAAGTTCGGCGGCAGCGTCGACACGAGCCGGGGCCCGGTGGCGATCCAGGTCGCGACCGGCGTGCTCGAGGGCGGCCGCATGCGCCTCAAGGGCAGCCTCGAGAGCGCCGCGGCCGGGGTGCCCCGGACCGACGTCGACGGCCTCGTGACGGCGGCCGCGGCCGGCGGCGCGGCCCGGCTCGGCTTCGACGGCACGGCCACGACGGGCGGCACCCTGCCTTTCGCCGACACGGCCGCGGTGGTGCCCTGGCGCCTCTCCGGCAAGCTGCACGCCGAGTTCGGCGGCCTGAGCCTCAAGGAGGGCGAGCTGCGCGCGGGCGCCGACGGCCGGGCGCTGATCGCGACCGCGGCCGGCGAGGTCACGACCCGCAACGGCGGGGCGGCCCGCCTCACGCTGCGGGCCCGCCAGGCCGACGCCGGGCGCCTCGCCGTGCCGGCCGACCAGGTGACCGCGCAAGGGACGGCCGCGGCCGGCGGCGCGGGTGCCCCACCCCAGACCCTGGCCGACGACCTCCGGGCGCTGAACGTCCTTGCGGCCAATGCCGACCTCACGGCCGGCTTCCCGGTGCCGGTCACGGTCGACATCGGCCTCGACACGCTGACCGCCGGCGCCCTCGCGCTGGTCGACTTGTCGGGCTCGGTGACCCTCGCGCCCGGCCAGCCCGTCAGCGGCACCCTCGCGGCCGGCACGCCCGACGGCTCGCGCCTCAAGCTCGACGGCGGCTTCGAGCCGGGGCCCGCGGCGGTCTTCAAGGGCCACATCGAAGCCGCCTCCCCGCGGCTCAAGCGGCTTCTCGACACGTTGGCCGGCGACCTGCCGGAGGCGGCCGCGACAGTGCGGCGCGTGCTGCCGTTCGACAGCGTCACGGCGGCGGGGGCGGTCGATCTCTCGGCCATCGGCTTTGCGGCGCACGACGTCACCGTGGCGCTCGACCGCTCGACCTTCGCCGGCACCGTGACCCTGACGCGCGCCGTCGGCCCCGACCCCGCCCGGCTCTTCGCCGACCTCACCTCCGACGCGCTCGACCTCGAGGCGCTGCCGGACTGGCGCGAGGCCGCGGCCGCCGGCGCCGACCTCGACGTGTCCTTCGCCCTGGTGGCGCGTGCGCTGAAGCTCGCCTCCAGCGACACCGGCAACGTGAGCGCCGGACGCATCGCCCTGAACCTCAACAAGGCCGGCCCCGTGATCACGCTCGAGCGGCTGTCGCTGGCCGACCTCGGCGGCGCCACGGCGGACATCCGGGGCCGCAGCGATCGGCAGACCGCACATGCGGAGGGACGGCTCGACGCGCGCAGCCTGCGCGACCTGCTAGCGGTCATCGACCGGCTCGCCCCCGGCAGCATCGCCGACCGGCTGCAGGCCAGCGGCGATGCCCTGTCGCCCGCGCTGCTGAGCGTCGCGGCCGACGCCCGGATCGGTCCCGACGGCAGCCTCACCCCGACTCTCGTCACCGTCGAGGGCACGGCGGCCGCGACGAAGCTCGCCTTCAGCCTGCGGCCCGACGAGACCGGGGACAAGGCGGCCGGCGAGGATGCGGCGCGGCCGTTCACGCTGCGTCTCAAGCTCGAGGCCGCCGACTCGGGCCAGCTGCTGCGCCAGACCGGGCTGTCCACCGCCGCCGCCGCCGCGATCGGCCGCGGACAGGTGACGCTCGCGGCCAACCGCGATCGGACCGGGGCGACGCGCGGCACGCTCGCGGCCACCTTCGGCGACACGGCGCTGAGCGCCGAGGGGCGGGGCGATGCCGCGGGCACGACGACCGCGCGGGTGTCGCTCAAGAGTCCCAACGTGGCCCCGCTCGCCCGCGCCCTGCTGATCGCGACCCCCGAGGCCGGCGCCCGCTGGCCGGTCGACGCCGCCGGCACGCTCGCCTACCGGGAGGGGCGCTTCACGAGCAAGGATCTCGCGGGCGTCGTGGTCGGAGCAAGCGTTCGCGCCGACCTCGCCTATGTCATGCCGTCGAGCGCCGCCACCGGCGCCGCGCCGGCCGCCGCGCTGACCGGCTCGCTGAGCGTCGACCGCCTGCCGCTGCCGTTTCTCGCCGGCCTGGTGCTCGGCCCCTTGCCGGCCCCCAAGCCGCCGCAGCTGTTTCCCGAGGCGGCCTTCGCACCGGCGCCCTTCAGCCTGCCGCGCAGCGAGATCCAGCTCAGCGCGACCGCGATGCCGCTGACCGGCGCCACCGTCGCCCAAGCCGCCAAGGCGACCCTCCGCCTCGCGCCCGGCACGCTGACGCTGGGTGACTGGACGGCGGGCCTCGGCACCGGCCGGATCGGCGGAACGCTGACGCTGCGCCGGGACGGGGCAGCGGCCTCGCTGTCGAGCCATCTCGAATGGTCGGGTGTGCCCGTCGCGAGCCCGAGCCTCGGCGGGCTGTCGGGCGGCGCGCTCGACCTCGCCGGGACGGGCTCGTCGCTCGCCGCCGTGGTGGCGAGCCTCGGGGGGTCCGGAACGCTGTCGCTCGACAAGGCCGCCCTCCCCCGCTTCGAGGCCGGCGCCATCCCGCGGGTCATCGCCAAGGTCGACGCGCAGCAGGACTCGACGACGCTCGACGACATGGCCATCGCCCAGTGGCTGGGCCAGGAGCTCGACCGCGGCGCGCTGCCGCTCGGCAGCATCGCGACGCCCGTGACGGTGGCGGCCGGCGCCCTGCGCGTGCCGCCGGTGCGGGCGCAGGCGGCAAGCCTCCGGGCGGAGGCGTCCGGCTCGCTCGACCTCGCGCGGCTTCTGCTGTCGATGCGGGCGACCGCCTCGCTCGAGCCCCCGCCCAAGGACTGGGCGGGATCCGCGCCGGAGGTCAGCGTGATCTGGAAAGGCCCCTTCGCGAGCCCGTCCCGCGACGTCGACGCCGCGACCCTGGTCAACGGCGTAGCGGCGCGGGCGATCGCGCGCGACCAGGCCCGCATCGAGGCGTTCCAGGACGACATCCGCGAGCGGGCCTTCTTCGCCCGCCGGCTCCGCGCCATCGAAGCCGAGCAGCAGGCCGTCCGGGACAAGGCCAGGGGCGCGGCCGACGCCGACCGGCAGCGGCTGCAGCAGCTCTTCCAGGGCGCCGCCGGCCCCGGATCGCCCGCCGCCGACGCCGGCCACCCCTCGGCTTCCGCGACGCCTCCGCCGTCCCGAACACCGAAGGGCAAGCCGCTGGAGCTGCATTGAGGGTTCCCGGAAGCCTCTCGTCGCTCCGTTGATCATGAACGGCCCTTCGTCGAGGGAAGCATGGTCGACACCTCGCGGGACGAGCCTCGGTGGTGAACGACGACGATGAGGCGGTCACCCCGATCATGATGAAAACCGTGAAGAAGTCGGCGATGACGGGGCTGGCCTGGGGTGTGGCCCTGAGCGTCTCGCTGCCGATCCTCTGGATGGCTTCGACCGCGTTCAAGACGGATCTCGACGCCCTTCGCATCCCGCCCAAAGTCCTGTTCACGCCGACGCTGGACAATTTCGTGGCCGCCAACGGCACGGTTCCCATCCTGCGGCCGATCCTCAACAGCGTCGTCGAGTCGGGCGGGGCCACCGCGCTTTGCTTCCTGTTCGCGTTTCCGGCCGCCTATGCCCTCGCCTTCCATGGCGGGAGAAGCCGGAACGCGGTCCTCCTCGGCATGTTGATGACCCGCTTCATGCCCGGCATCGGCATCATGTTGCCCATGTACCTGATCTTCAAGGCTGTGGGCTTGATCGACACGCAGCTCGGGGTGGTCCTCATCTTCGCGCTGATCAACCTGCCGATCATGGTGTGGATGCTGTACTCCTACATGCGCGAGATCCCGCGCGACATCCTCGACAGCGCACGCATGGATGGCGCGACGGCCAGCCAGCAGCTCGTCCACGTGCTGTTGCCCTTGTGCCTTCCCGGCGTCTGCGCGACGGCGCTCCTGTCGGCCGTCCTGTGCTGGAACGAGTGCTTCTGGAGCATCCAGATGACCTCGTCCGCCGGCGCTCCGCTCAGCGCCTACATCTCGACGCTGTCCGGCGACGTGCTGTGGGCGAAGCTGTCCGCGGCATCCCTGCTCGCGGTTGCGCCCATCCTCCTCGTCGGCTGGCTGACGCAACGCACCTTCGTGCGCGGCCTGACGTTCGGCGCGGTGCGCTAGCGTGGCTGATAATTGAGCGGCTGAAATTGCCGGCGATGCAGGGTACAGATTCTCGCGTCTCCGATCTGCCTGGGCTAAGGGCCTAGCCGATGCAGGCCGGCAGCGGCTAGCAGCTCTTCCAAGGCGCGATTGGCCCGCTTCGCCCGGCCACCGACGACTCAAACGCCAAAGGGCAAGCCGCTGGAGCTGTATTAAGAAGACAGGCATCGAGTGTTAAGGAAAAGTTGGCTGTCCCGAGCAGAAAGGATACTTCGAGGACTCCTACATATTTTATGCTGTTCTGTTTATTTAGAGATTGCTAAAAATCGTGCATCGCCAGACTCGGCTGCGGGTACAGGAACGCTAGCCTTCAGCCTCGGAGGCTGCGTTGCGGAAGACGAAACTGTCCACCATTTTCTCACAAACAGGTCCGAACATCGGTATTGTCGCGAGCAGGCTCTCCATCTTGCCGTTGACCACCCAAGGCTCGTCGACGACACACCAGTCGAGCTGAAAGTACTCACCGTCTTTTGAGATTAGAAGTCCTACTCCGAGCTGTGTCTTCAGATCGTACTTCGCCGCTTGGGTGAACATCACAACGGCATTTGTCCGCAGCTTCATCCCGTCCACGCCCGTCACCGGCCAATCTGGATCCATGTTGGCGACCATGAACGTGCAGCGAGTCCTCGGAAATGCAAATCTAAATCGTCGACAAGCTTTTCCCGTCTTGCTGGCCTCAAGGCAACTGACGAGCCGAGCCTTGAACTCGCGCCAAATGGATCTCGGAACACGAGCGAATTCCTCAATGATCCGGTAGTAGTCCGTGCTACTTTCCGGGTTGACGATATGATGTTCGAGATTCTGCATGATGTTTGAGAGATCGAAGGCGTCGAGATCCTGCACGAAGCCGCGCAATTTCTCGATCGATCTGGACTCCGGTAAGTCTTTCTCCGACAGAAACGCGAACATAATGTCGGGCTCTTCGACTACCACGCCAGCCTCTTGCAGTCGCGGCAGAACTACTTCTCGGTACTCGAAGTACAGGCGAACGTCATCTGGAACGCGTAACGTTTCTAAAATTCCAAGGTAGTCAGACGCTTCCACAATGTGGATGAAGCCAGCCGTTCCAGAGACACGGAACTTGGTTTCCCAACAATCCTCGGGTAGCGATGATCCAGGGAGGAATACGACGATCTTCTTGATATCCTGAAGGTCGGCCCCTTTTACAACGACTTCATGGCCCCGACCGTTGATCAGACGGATCTCTTCATTTTCGGCTAGGTACCGCAATGATGCCTTGATCTGATCTGAGGCTTTCCGAAGAACCTTTCTTCGGAACCATTGACGTTCGGTGTCCGGGTCTGAGGTCTCCCCAGCTCGTTCCTTGAGCTGAAACACTAACACCAACGAGCCAATCTTGACGATCCCGTCTGCCAGTTCGACCTGCTCTGTCGGCCGAGGGAAGAACCGCGTTTCGGAGAAGGTAAACTCTCTCCAAAATGTAGTGGCATTGAGTTGAGCGACAAAATCTTCCAGTGTCATTTTTTATGTCGATTTATTAGTGGCAAAGATCAAAAGCGGCAGGCGCGAGGCATCAAAATAAATTCATTGTAGAGTCATTTTGGAGGATACTCTGCATTGATCGACATATCCAGGGCGAATCTATCTGTGCTCCTCCCTGCCATTCAGGACAGTTTGCCACCTCAAACGTGATCAAACTCCCCGATCATGAAAATGGTCGTAGATCCGCTTGGCCGTCCCCGCATTGATCCCCGGCACCTTTTCAAGATCCCCTAGCGTCGCCCGCCCGATCGCCTTGGCGGTGCCGAAGGCGTGCAGCAGGGCGCGCTTGCGGGCCGGCCCGATGCCGCCGATCTCGTCGAGCGGGTTCCGGGTGAACTCCTTCTTGCGCCGCGCACGGTGCGTTCCGATGGCGAAGCGGTGCGCCTCGTCGCGCAGGCGCTGGACGAAATAAAGGGCGGGGTCGCGGTCGGCGAGCTTGAAGGCGTCGCGCCCGGCGACGAAGAAGGTCTCGCGCCCCGCGTTGCGGTCCGGTCCCTTGGCGATGCCGACCACTGCCACCCCGTGCGGCGCCCCGCCCGGGCCGAACATCACCGGCACCCCGAGCTCGGTCAGGGTGGTGCGCGCGGCTTCGAGCTGGCCCTTGCCGCCGTCGATCAGGATGAGGTCGGGCCATTGCGGCGCCTCGGCGGCATCGGGCAGGCCGGGCTCCTCGTCCT
>CAXUMV010000188.1:4548-7208 GCA_964252065.1 uncultured Lichenihabitans sp. | reverse complement strand
AGCCCGGCCAGCGCCTTGGTGAGGGTGGACTTGCCGGCCCCGTTCTGGCCGACCAGCCCGTGCACCGAACCGGGCGCCACCTCGAGGGTAGCGCCGTCGAGCGCACGGGTCGGGCCGAAGGTCTTGACCAGCCCGCGCATGGCGAGGGCCGGAACCGGGGTTAGGGTCGTCATGGCGGTCCGGTCTGCGGGGAGGGGCGAGGAGCGCCCGGGTCAGGCCTGCCCGAGCTGCTTCTGCACTTCCGCGGCATTCTTCTTGTTGGCGACGATGGCCGGCAGGAAGGTCTGCGAGGGCAGCGTGGTGTCGCCCCCGAGATAGCGGGCGACGTTCAGCACGGCCGTGCGGCCGATGATGGACGGCTGCTGGGCCGCCACGGCGCCGGCCGGCGCCTTGGGGTCCTTGACGAGGGCCAGCACCTCGGGCGTGCCGTCGACGCCATAGGTGAGGATGTCGTCGCGGCCCGCCGCGATCAGGGCCTGGGTCGCGCCGAGCTGCGGAATGTCCCACGCCGACCAGATGGCCGAGATGCCGCCCTTGTCGGGGTACTTGCTCAACAGCGCCGTGATCTGCCCGTAGGCGTCCTGCACTGTATTGGGAATGACGTCCCGCAGCTCCGGCTGGATGATCTTGACGTCCGGATAGTATTCGAGAACGCTTCTGAGCTGGGTGTAGCGGATCTTGCAGACCGGGACGCCCGAGAACCCGTTGAAGACGACGATGTTGCCCTTGCCGCCGATGTCGGAGACGAGCTGCAGGGCAAGCTGCGCGCCAAGCGAGAAGTTGTCGGAGGTCGACGTGTTGATGACGTTGGTCGAGGGCAGGTCGACGGAGAACACCGGGATGCCGGCCTGCCGCAGCTTCTTCAGCCACGGATCGACCACCGACAGCGTGCCGAGCGTCTGGATCACCGCATCGGGCTTCTGGGTGATCAGGGTCTGCAGCTGGCCGACCAGGGCCTTGTCGTTGCGCCCCGCATCGAGGCCGATCGGCGTGCCGCCCAGCTCCTTCACCGTGTCGACCTGGGCCTGGTAGGCCTTGAGGTCGAAGAAGTGATCGGTACCGGCCACGCTGATCGCGATCGTCTTGCCTTTCAGCGACGGCGTGCCGCCGGCCGGCGCCGCGTCCTCGGCGCGCGCCAGCCCCGGAACGCCGAGCGCGATCCCGAGCCCCGATGCCATGTGCAGGACATGCCGGCGATTGAGAGAGAAGGGCGACGATCGGTCGGTCATGAGGGTCACTCGGGTGATAGAAAGACGAGGGCCGCGGGACGCGGCACGGCGTATTGATGCAAGCGAAGGGGATTAGTCAACTGTCTTTGTAGACTACAACGCTGCTGCGCCATGCTGGCGGGTGGTCCTCGCGTCCCGGGCGCCGCCTAGCTCATCGGGTGGACCGGCGGGATCAGGGCCGCGGCCAGCTGCAGATGGCCCGAGACGACGCCCTTCATGGCGATCATCTCGTCGGCAATGTGCTGCAGCTTGCGGGCCGGTCCCTGCACGAGCAGCACCTCGAGGGTCTGGTTCTGCTCGAGATGCACGTGCAGCGAGGAGATCACCTCGTCGATATGGCGGCGCTGCAGGTCCGCCAGCTTCTGCTGGATGCCGGCTGCGAGGTGATTGTAGAACAGCGTGATGGTGCCGACCATCACCCGATCCCCGACCTTCTGCCGGTGATCGGTCAAGGCGCGGTGCAGCATGCTGGAGACCGCCTGCGACCGGCTCGCGAAGCCGCGCGAGCCGACCATCAGGTCGAGCTCCTGCAGCAGCTCCTCGGCCAGGGAGATGCTGATGCGGCTGACCAGGGCCCGCCCTGCCGCCTCTTCGCGCGAGGGGGGCGACGGCGGGGCGGGCTGGTCCGGATCGGTCGTCGCGTCGGTCATGCGGCTCGGCTCGCGTGCATGTGGCACGAGGATTGCTGCCGAAGACGTCGTAACACGATTGCCGACAATCGTACTACGCCGAAGGAAGCCGCCATGCCTGCCTTGCCGTTCCACGCGATCAGACGCCTCGCCGGTGGCGTCCTCCTGAGCCTCGGGGTCGCGGCCGCGGTGCTGGCTCCCGGCGGCTCCGCCGGCGCCGAGCCCCTGAAGATCGGCTACAGCGACTGGCCGGGCTGGGTCGCCTGGCAGGTCGCCATCGACAAGGACTGGTTCAAGGCGGCCGGGCTCGACGTGAAGTTCGAGTGGTTCGACTACTCGGCCTCGATGGACGCGTTTTCGGCCGGCAAGCTCGACGCCGTCACGGTCACCAACGGCGATGCTTTGGTGATGGGCGGCAACGGCGCGAAAAGCGTCATGGTGATGCTGACCGACTATTCGAACGGCAACGACATCATCGTCGGCAAGCCCGATCTCAAGACGGTCGCCGACCTCAAGGGCAAGAAAGTCGGCCTGGAGGTCGGCCTGGTCGAGCATCTCCTCTTGATCAACGGCCTCAAGAAGGCCGGCCTGAGCGAAAGCGACGTGACGCTGGTCAACGCCAAGACCAACGAGACGCCCCAGGTGCTGGGCTCGGGCGACGTCGCGGCCGTGGGGGCGTGGCAGCCGATCGCCGGCGAGGCGATGCGCGGCTCGCCCGGCGCCCACCCGCTCTACACCTCGGCCGACCAGCCCGGCCTGATCTACGACGTGGTCGCCGTGTCGCCCGCGAGCCTTGCCGCGC
>CAXUMV010000188.1:1881-4538 GCA_964252065.1 uncultured Lichenihabitans sp. | reverse complement strand
CTGGGACAAGGTCGTCGCCTATATTGACGACCCCAAGACCCAGCCGGACGCGGTCAAGGTCATGGCGGCGCGCGTCGGGGTCGAGCCCGCGACCTACCTGAAGCTGCTCAAGGGAACCAAGCTGCTCGACTTGGCGGCCGGCAAGACCACCATGGTCGATGCCGAGGGGTTCGGCTCGCTCTACGGCTCCTCGCGCAACGCCGACGCGTTCAATGTCGCCAACAACATTTACAAGGAGAAGCAGGCGGTCGACAGCTACATCGACCCCAACGTCACCGGCGGCAAATAAGCCGTCCATGACGGCGGCCGAGACCCTTCCCGTGGCCTTGGCCGGGCCGCGCGCCCGGCCGGCGCGGGTGCGGACCCGCCGGAATCCGGGCCGGACGCTCGCCGTCCTCTCCTTCGTCCTGCCTTTGCTCGGGTGGTGCCTCGTCTCCTACGTGCCGGCGGTCTGGCATCCGCTCATGCTGGTCACCGACCCCGGCGAGGTCGACTATCTCGAGCCCGGGATGCGGATGGACCGCCAGGCCTTCGCGGCGGCGGTCGAAACCGCAGCCGCGGCCCAGACGGCCCCGCCAAAAGGGCGGCCGGCCAATCCGGTCTACCTGCCGGCGCCGCACGAGGTCGCCGTGGCGCTCTGGACGGCGCTGACCGCCGCCCCCCTCCAGCGCGACGTCCCGACGCTGCCGCAGAGCCTGTGGCACAGCATCCAGGTGATCTTCTGGGGCTTCGTGCTGTCGTCGGCGCTCGGGGTGCCGCTCGGCATCGTCTGCGGCGCCTCCAAAATCTTCGGAGGGCTGGTCGAGCCCTTCATCGACTTCTTCCGCTACATGCCGGCGCCTGCCTTCGGGGCACTGATGGTGGCGATCCTGGGCATTTACGACGGGCCGAAGATCGCGATCATCGTAATCGGCACCTTCTTCCAGCAGGTCCTGATCATCGCCAATACGACCCGGCAGGCCGACCTCACCCTCATCGAGGCCGCCCGCACGCTGGGCGCCCGCGGGGGGAGGCTGCTGACCCGCGTGGTCGTCCCCGCCGTGATGCCGCAGCTCTACCGCGACCAGCGCATCCTGCTCGGCTGGGCCTGGACCTACCTGATCGTCGCCGAACTGATCGGCACCTCGTCGGGCATCACCTTTTTCATCACCCAGCAGGCCCGCTACCAGCATTTCGAGAACGTCTACGGCGCGATCCTCATCATCGGGCTGGTCGGCTCGCTGAGCGACGTCGCCCTGGCGCGCCTCGGGCGCTGGCTGTTCCCGTGGGACCCGGTGAACCGGTGACCGGGCCCGCCCGCGCCATGGCTCAAGAGGCCCAAGAGGACGCCCTCGTCCCGCCTGAGCCCGTGAGGGCGCGGCTTGACAAGCTGAAGGCCCGCGAGGTGGTGCTGCGCGTCGATGGCCTGGGCAAGACCTTCCTCGGCCAGGACGGCCGCGAGATCGTGGCGCTGCGCGACATCGACGTCACCACCCATCGGCGCGAGTTCCTGTGCGTCGTCGGCCCCTCGGGATGCGGCAAGTCGACTTTCATCCGCATCCTGGCCGGCCTGGAGCGTGCCACCACGGGCGCGGTGCTGATCGACGGCCGCCCCGTCGCGGGGCCGGGGGCCGACCGCGGCATGGTGTTCCAGGGCTATACGCTGTTCCCGTGGCTGACGGTGCTCGGCAACGTGATGTTCGGCCTGCGCATGAACAACCACGAGCGCCGCGAGGCCGAGCGCGAGGCGCGCCAATGGCTCGAGCTCATCGGGCTCAGGAGCTTCGCCGACGCCTACCCCCACCAGCTCTCGGGCGGCATGAAGCAGCGCGTCGCCATCGCCCGGGCGCTGGCCAACAAACCCCGCATCCTGCTGATGGACGAGCCCTTCTCCGCCCTCGACGCGCAGGCACGGGCCAGGATGCAGGCCTACCTGCTCGAGATCTGGAAGAAGATCGACATCACGATCGTGTTCATCACCCACGATCTCGACGAGGCGGTGCTGCTCGCCGACCGCATCCTGGTCCTCAAGGCCCATCCGGGCGAGATCGCCGACTTCATCGAGGTGCCCGTGGCGCGGCCCCGTCACGCGGGGCAGGGGGTCGAGCCGGCCTTCCTCGCCACGCGGGCGCGTCTCGACGCCCTGATCCATCCGCCGGTCGTCGAGGACGACGATGCCGGCGCGACCGTGCTGCGCCTCGTGCCAGCCGACGACGAGGTCGAGTGATGATGTGGGCCGCGTGCAGCTGGGAGGAGATCCCGGACGTGCTCGCCGGCGCCGGCGCGGCCGCAATCCTGCCCGTCGGGGCGACCGAACAGCACGGGCCCCATCTCGGCTGCGGCATGGATACGAGCATCGCCGAGAAGCTCTGCGCGGAAGTCTCGCGCCGGACGGCGGTGCCGGTGCTGCCTGGCCTCGCCTATGGCTGCTCGCTCGGCCACAGCCGGCGCTGGCCGGGCACGATCGCCCTGCCGCCGGTGCTGCTGATCGAGCTCGTCGCGGCGATCGGCACCTGGGCCTATGCCGCGGGGGTGCGGCGGTTCTTCATCGTGAACGGGCACGTGACCAACCACGCGCCGCTGCGCTGCGCGATCGAGATGGAGCACGCCTGCGAGGCGTACAACGCCGGACGTCCCGACGAGGAGCAGGTGCTCCTCTGCGTCGGCATCGGCTACGG
>CAXUMV010000188.1:0-1871 GCA_964252065.1 uncultured Lichenihabitans sp. | reverse complement strand
CTGCGCGATCGAGACCCTGCGGGCCGCGCACGACGACCTGATGGTCGCCGTCATCGACACGGCGCGGATCAGCGACCGGGTGCGCGAGGCCCACGGCCAGGATGCCGCCGACTGGCACGCCAACGAGGCCGAGACCTCGCTGATGATGGCGATCGACCCCGCTCTGGTGAAACCCGACCGCCTCGCCGCCGCGGACGATCCGGACCGGACCGTCGGGCTCGTCTTCGCCCATCCGGTCAACCGCACCAGCCTCAACGGCGTGACGGGCCGTCCCTCGGCCGCGACCGCCGCCAGGGGCCGCGCCCTCTTCGCCATGATGGCCGACGACCTGACCGACCTCGTCCGCCGCGGCCTTGGCGAGACGCCCCCGCTCGACCGGTCCTACGACGACCCCGCGCCCCGTGCCGCCGTGGCACCCCACCACGAAGGCCTGCCATGACCCCCGGTGATCCCGTCCAAGCCATCCTGGACGACTTGCGCCGGCGCGGCGTCCGCTACTGCATCGGGGCCTATGTCGACATCCACGGCGCCCAGAAGGGCAAGGTCGTGCCCATCGCCCATCTCGGGCACATGGCGCAGGGATCGGAACGCTACACCGGCTATGCGCTCGACGGGCTCGGCCAGGCGCCCAACGAGGACGAGCTCGCCTCCGTGCCGGACCTTTCCCACATCATCCAGCTGCCCTGGGAGCCCAAGCTCGCCTGGATGCCGGCCGACCTCACCTTCCAGGGCGAGCCCTATCCGCTCTCGACCCGCGTGGCGCTCCGCCGGGTGCTGGGCGAGGCCGCCGACATGGGCTTCGACTTCAAGCTCGGGATCGAGTGCGAGGTGTTCCTGCTGCGAAAGGCGGCCGACGGTTCGCTCGTGGTGCCCCATGCCACCGACAACCTCGCAAAACCCTGCTACGACGTGAACGGCTTCGTCAGCAATTTCGCCTGGCTCGACCGGGTCGCCAGCACCATCAACGATCTCGGCTGGGATCTCTATTCCTTCGACCACGAGGACGCCAACGGCCAGTTCGAGTTCGACTTCGCCTATGCCGATGCCCTGACGACCTGCGACCGACTCACCTTCTTTCGCTTCATGGCCAAGACATATGCGGCGGACGAGGGCCTGGTCGCGACCATGATGCCGAAGCCGTTCGCGGACAGGACCGGCAACGGCGCCCACTTCAACATGTCGCTGGCCGAGCGCGGGACGGGGCGCAACCTGTTCGCCTGCGCCCCGGCCGAGGACCCCCGCGGGCTCGGCCTCACGGAGACCGGCTATCACTTCATCGGAGGCATCCTGAAGCACGGCCGCGCGCTCTGCGCCGCCTTCGCGCCCACGGTGAACAGCTACAAGCGCCTCATCCGGCAGGGCGCCATGTCGACCTTCTCCTGGGCGCCGGTGTTCAACTCCTTCGGCTCGAACAATCGGACCAACTCGGTGCGCGTGCCGGCGGGGGGCGGGCGATGCGAGTCGCGCAACGCGGACGGCTCGGTCAACCCCTATCTCGCCGCGGCCCTGGTGCTCGCGGCGGGGCTCGAGGGCATCCGCGAGCGCATCGATCCCGGCCAGCCCAACGAGGACAACCTCTACGCCATCTCGGAGGAAGAGCGCGTGGCGCGCGGCATCGCGTTCCTGCCGCAGACCCTGCAGGAGGCCGTGCAGGCCTTCGCCGACGATCCCTTCGTCGAGGCGACGCTCGGGCGGCCGCTGCGGGACGAGTTCATCCGGTACAAGTCGGAGGAGTGGTGCGAGTACCACCAGACCGTCAGCGCCTGGGAAACCGAGCGCTACAGCGCGATGTTCTAAGGGGTTTGCCGATGCCTGTGCGGAATCCCGCTCCCACCACCGCCGACCCCTATGGCGCCCAGGCGCATGCGCGC
>CAXUMV010000187.1:0-7216 GCA_964252065.1 uncultured Lichenihabitans sp. | reverse complement strand
GCAGCGGCCGTAGTCCGCCAAGGGCCTGACCTCCAGGCCCTCGAGCAGCAGGGCCTGCCGCGCCGCGGCGAGCGCAGGATCCGCGCAGGCGGCCGCGAACGCCGCGCGGAGGCGCGCGATGTCGTCGTCGTGGGTCGCCCATGCCGTGATCAGCGGCAAGCCCGGACAGGGCTCCGACACTGAGAGGATGCGCAGACCCTCGATGGACTGCGGCGCGTGGCGCGCCGTCATCGCATAGGTGACGCAATCGATCGCCGCGACGTCGGCCGTCCCGTCCTGGACGGTCCGCAGGGATCGCGCGTGTCCCCCCGTCTCGATCACCTCGGCGAAGAAACGCCCCGCCCGGGCGTGCGGCGCCACCAGGGCCCGGAAGGCGTTGTAGCCCGATTGCGAACGGCGCCCGTTGAAGGCGGCGCGGCGGCCCCGCAGATCCGGCACGCTCCGGGCCGGGTCGTCCCCACGCACCACGACCAGGCTCGCGTAATCGCTGGCTTGGCAGCCCGGGGCCGCGTAGCGCGGCGTCCCGACCAGCCGGACCCGGTCCGCCAGCACCGTCGCCAGCGGATAGCCGCAGGTCTGGCTCAGCAGCGTGCCGGGCGATAGCCAATGCGCGTCGAGGTCCGCCGGACGGGAGAGCTCGTCCGGCACCCCGCGCAGCCCGGCCTCGCGCATCTGGCCGCGCAGCCCTTCCCAGAAGGTCCGAAGCGCATCGGGCGCCTGATCGTACATCGGCAGGGACACGGCCTGGGTCAAAGGAGCGCTCGGTGCGGGGTCAGCTTCGTTGGTTTCGGCGATGTTCTTCTCCGCGGGGAGAAGGCGGGCCGACAGGTCGGATGAGGGGGGATCCTGACGGCCCGGCGATCGGTTACCCCCCGTCCATCGGCTCGTCCATGTCCATCTGCATCGGTTGCGAGGCCGGATAGGTCGGCAGCAGGGTGGGCCGTCCCACGACCGCGGCCCCTGCGGCGACGAGCAGGATGGCCGCAACGCGCGACCCCCACCGGCCCCACGGCGCGGTCTTCTCGACGCCGATGAGGATCGTCACCGCCGCCATCGCGGCGACGTTCATCATCCCCAGCGGAAACAGGATGGCGAACAGGAGCCAGCAGCATCCCAGGCAATAGAGGCCGTGCAGCCAGCCCATGCGGAACGCGCCAGTCGTTCCCGGCCGCCAGGACGTCATGATGAAGCTGACGGGCGTCCGGCATGTCGTGAGGCAGAGCGTCTTGAGGGGCGTCAACTGGTAGAGGCCCGCCGCGATGAGCATCGCGCCCCCGAGACGGGCGATGGTGTCCGGCGGGATGGCGGAGGCGGCCGCCCAGGCCTCGGCGCCCCGCGCAAGCCCGAAGGCGAGGACGCCGGACAAGGTCCAGAGCAGCAGGTAGGCGGCCACGAAGACCCAGGCGGCGAGGAAGGGCGCCCGTCCGGCCCGGCGCGCCTGGATCCTGTGGAAGGTCAGGATCATCGGGGCGGCGGTCGGGAACATCATGGCCACCATCATGACGATCCAGATCAGCAGGAAAGGGGCGAGCGACAGGCCCATGGTGGGGGTCATGTCCATGCCGGCCTCCGGCCGCGGCCAGGCCAGCGCGATCCAGCAGAGCGCCGCCATGACCAGCAGCAAGGCCAGGATGGCATAGCCTCGCGACGACGATCCCTGATCCGGTGCTGCGTCCATGCCCTGATCCGTTCGCAGGAGCCTCTATGCGCTACGGTTTATCCGCGTGCACGAAGCCGTGTCCGGAAATCCGGAACCGGTTGAACTGGCCGTAGGTGTCGGTCAGCGCGAGGCTCATGACCGTCGTGGCCGTCGTCGTGGCGCTCCCGATCTCGGCCTGTCCGAACTCCATGCCTCCGGGCAGGTCGATCCTGACCTGGTGAGCACTGCCGTCGACGGGGCTGATGATCGGCCTTCCCGTGGCCTCCAGAATGCCCGGGATGCTGGCCCGCGCGGTTCGCGCCTCGACGTCGACCTCGAGCGCGATGGGCTCGAACAGGGGTTCGTGCACGGTGTCGGACATCGCATGGAACACCCACCAGTGGGTGGCGGCCTCCTGGGTCTCGGCGCCATGCAGGATCGCCACGAGGGCTTGGCGCTGCGCGGGGCTGGCGCTGCTGTCGATGATCGCCTGCATCTCTCCCTTGCCCTCGTAGACCGGCCCGGGCCACTGGTACTGCACGACCGAACGGAGCCCGTTCAGACTGACGTCGCCGAAATGGCCGCGGTCGATCCGGATCATCTCGATCCCGTGGCAATGGCCGTGCGTCGGCAGGGATTCGAACTGGCAGGGACAGGCATAGTCGCAGTTGCAGTTGCCGAACTTGATGCCTTCGACATACCAATCGATCATCGTCGTCGCTCCTCCGGGGCTCCGGACTGCCGAAGCCTGGCGCACCCCCTCGCATACCGGTCCGCTCCCCCGATATCCAGGAGCACCTCTCAATTGTCTACCAGCTTGATAGACAATCTTGACCCGGTGGCCGTTTGGGGCTCAGCTGAGGCGAAGCCCGAGGTCGTTCCCTTGTCGGTCCCGTGCCGATGACCCGGGTCGTCGCGCGGCGTCGCGGTCGGGCTCTGACGCGAAAGGTCGAGCACATGACGGCAAGCACACTGCTTCCCTTCTCCCTGAGCGGGAGCGGTCAGGGCGTGAAGCAGGGTCGTATGAGTGAGACCTCGGGCGCCCGGCGCTTGCACACCGGACCTCGGACGTGGTGGACAGGATTCGACCGATGCGTCAGCTATGCGTCACGCTCGATCACGTCCATGTCGCCGTCCGCGATCGGGAGGCTTCGGCGGATTGGTACGGCAAAGTGCTCGGCCTTGAACGTGATGCGCGCGTCGCGGCATGGGCGATCGATCGGACGCAGCCGCTTTTCGTCGGCTCGGCCTCCTCGCGCGGCTGCCTCGCGCTGTTCGAGCGCCAGTCGGGCGAGCCTCCACGCAGCGGCGACCACACCATCGGCCTTCGGGTCACTGGTGACGCGTTCCTCGCCTTCCTGGCCCGCCTCGACACCCTGCGGCTGACGCATCGGGACGGCGGACCCTTGACGCGCGAGAGCGCGGTCGACCATGGGGCCGCGTGGTCCTTGCACTTGCTTGACCCGGACGGCAACCGCATCGAGCTGACGACCTACGACCGCGACCAAGTGACGGCGGCTCTGACGCGGCCCGCGAGCGACCACCGTGGAGCCGGGCCCGCATCGACAACGCCGTGAGCGGGCCGTGGCCCTAAGCTCAGGTCTCATTGATCGAGGTCGAGGGCGAGGCGTGCTGCGATGCGGATTGCGGAGAACGCGATCGACCGAGGGGCGGCATGCCGGGTGCAAGACGTCCGCGGAAGACCGGGGCGGCATGGTCCCGTGTCGAGGCCGTCGGCGAGCGGCTTCAATGCACGCCGGCTTCTTGAAAGTCCGACAGTTCTGACGCCATATAGCGTCAGCGGAAGCGGCGCCGTGAGCGAGGAGTTGAAGAGGATGAGTCTCGCTCGATATGCGGACGATGGGATGTTCGCTCCGCGCAAGATCGCGGCTGCCCTGCGCACCACCAGCGAAGAAATTGCCCGAACGGCTGGATTGGGAAAGGACGCCATCCAGCGGAAGGAGCGGATACGCTCCGACAAGACGCAGCGTCGCCTGCGCGAGATGATCGAGATCGTGAACAAAGTCGAGCCGCGGTTCGGTTCGGCGCTCATGGCCTATGCCTGGTATCGATCCGAGCCGCTTTCCGGCTTCTCCGGCCAGACGGCCATGCAGATCGTGCGCGATGGGCGGGCGGACGAGGTGCTCGACTTCATCGATGCCGTGGACGCCGGCGTCCACGCCTGACCGTGCCACTCCGCTACGAGGGCAAGCTGTTCCGGGCGTTGAATCCCGTCTTCGCGCGGGAGCCCCTCTCGGGACGGGGCGCCGAGCTCTATGGCGGCCGCTTCAACCCCAAGGGGACACCGGCGCTCTTTTGCTCGCTGTCGGCGACGACGGCCATGCGGGAGGCCAACCAGGTTGGCAATCTGCAGCCGACGACGCTGGTCTGCTACGAAGCGGAGATCGAGGGCATCTTCGACATACGTGACGATGGTGCGCTTTACTCTGAAGGAATGGACACGGCCGCTCTCTCGCGGTCCTCATGGCGCGATCAGATGAGCACTGACGGCGAAGCACCAACGCAAGCCTTTGCGAAGAGACTGATCGCGACGGGCCATTGCGGACTTCTCGTCCGGAGCTTTGCTCCCGGTGCCACAAGCGAGGACATGAACCTCGTCCTCTGGCGATGGGGTGCGACGTCCCCTACGCGCCTCGTCCTCATCGACGATGAAGGCCGCCTTCTGCGGTAGGCCCTCCCGCATCACGGGTGTGGATGTCGAGGCTGCCGCGCAGAAGCTCGATGCCCATGCCGATGACCCGCGTGCTGCGTCGGGTGCGGCCAAGCAAGCCGATCCCTCGCCAGCCGCTCCGCGCCCGGCGAGCGCTCGCGATGACCGGACCCGGGAGGGGGTCGGCTCGGCGCAAGAGCGGATAAGCCGCCCGCGAACATGGAATGGTCGCGGCAAGCGGTGCCTATGGTCATCGATCCAAGCCCCGGGGATCGGTGCCGGTTCGCGCCTGACGCCCGGCTCTCGTCGGACCTCCAGGTCTCGAGCAGGCGCGCCTTGGACGCGGCCCGGCCGCGACGGGGCTTGACGCGTCTCCTATGGGGCTCGACGCCGGGACGGCCGCGCGCCTGACCGGCCGCCCGCATGCGCGTCCGGCTCGATCCCGTCGGAGACGATGATGGACAGGTACGTCGTGGGCCGTTCCAGGATCTCCTGCGGCCCGTGCAGCGCGGCCGAGTCGAACAGCAGCGTGTCGCCCGGCTTCAGATCGTAGATGGCGCCGTCGTGGCGGTAGCTCACTTGACCGGACAGCATGTAGATCAGCTCGAGCCCCGCGTGCTGGAACGCGGTATGGGGGACGGCATCGTCGCCCAGGGTGATCAAGTAGGGCTCGAGCGCGACATCGCCCCCGAGCACGTGACCGAGCAGCTGATAGGCATGGCCGAGCCGGCTGCCGCGGCGCTCGATCGTCACGCCCTCGCTCGCCCGGACCAGCGAACAATGGAGCCGGTCGTCGGCGACGGTGAACAGGGCGGCGATCGGCAGTCCCAGCGCCGTGGCGACCGATTGCACGGTCGACAGCGATGGCGAGATCTGCCCGTTCTCGATCTTCGACAACATGCCCGTCGAGATGCCGGCGGCGCCGGCGAGGTCCGAAACCGAGAGGTCGAGGTTTCGGCGAAGCGCGCGGACGCGCGTCCCGAGCGCGCGTTCGAGGCCGCGGCTTTCGGGCGACGCCTCCGCCGGACCGAGACCACGCGCGGGCGGCTTCGACATCTTGCGTCTCGGCGTCGACATCGTCTTGCATGATCGCAAATCGGCGCGAAAGTCTACTGCGTCGCCCGCGCTGGATCACTCTGCCGCGAGGCGGCGCCTTGCGACGAGCATCGGCATGATCAGGAGCTCGACCCCGAGCAGCAGCACGGCGGACAGCCCGAAGATGATGGTCGCCATGGCATTGAGCGAGGGGTCCGCCGAGCCGACGATGTAAGCATAGATCGCCACCGGCAGCGTCGGATGGAACCCGCTCACGAACCAGGCGATGATGAACTCGTCGAACGAGAAGGTGAAGGCGAGAAGCCACCCGCCCGCGATCCCCTGGATCGCGAAAGGAAGCACCACCCGCATCAGGGTCTGGGCCTCCGTCGCCCCGAGATTCCAGGCCGCCTCCTCCAGCGAGGCGGGCATCTGGGACAGGCGCAGCTGGATGATCGCCATGGCGGGCGCCGTCACGAGCACGATATGGCAGATCGCGATGCTGTAGAACTGGCCATCGAGGCCGAACCGCGCCAGGAGCCCGAGGAAGGCGATGCCGAGGATCAGCGCCGGGATCAACATCGGCAAGGTGATGATCAGCACCAGGAGCGTCCGCCCGGGGAAGCGGAACCTGTGCACCGCATAGGCCGCGAGGAAGCCGATCAGGCAGGCGCCCGTGGCGGCCAGCGGCGAGACGACCAGGCTGCTCTTCAGGGCATCCACCAGGGAGCCGTCCGCAAAAAGCTTCTGGTACCAGCGCAGGCTCCACCCCTGCCCGGGGATCGAGGCATATTGGTTCTTCTGGAACGAGAAGACGATGAGCGTGACGATGGGCATCAGCAGGAAGGCGAAGACGAGGCCGACATAGGCGCGCCCGAGCATCACGAGGCCGCTCGCCCGCCCCTTGGCGCGCCGGTCCCCCCGCCGCCTCATCGCGCGACGATCCGGAAGCGCTCGCCGATGGCGAGCCCGACAGCCGCGACGACCAGCATGAGGACGATCAGCGTGATCGCCATCGCGGCCGTGTGGGGCAGGTTGGTCGAACTGCCGTAGGCGCGGATGATCAGGTTGGCGTAGAGGGGCAGCTTGCCCAGGATCGAGGCTCCCGCCCCCCCGCCAAGGATCGAGCCCGAGAGGACGTCGCCGCAGGCCACCAGCGCCGCGAAGGAGAAGCTGAGGACGACGCCCGGGGCCGACAGCGGCAGGATCACGCGCCAGAGCACCTGAAGGCGGCTCGCGCCGAGCTCCCGTGCCGCTTCGAGCAACGTCCCGTCGATGTTCCTGATCGCCACGTAGAGGATCACGATCAGGATCGGCGCGAGGTAGTGCAGCAGACCGACGCGCGTCGCCGTCTGCGTATAGAGGATGTCCAGGTGGACATCGCCGGCGCCGAGGTAGCCGAGCAGGCTGTTGATGACCCCGCGCTTGGCGAGAAGCACCTGCCAAGCATAGACGCGCAGGATGTAGCTCGTCCAGAACGGCGCGACCGCGAGCAGGATCAGAAGCCGCTGGAAACGCGCCGGCACGGCGAACACGATCGACAGCGCCATCAGGTAGCATACGACGACCGACAGCAGCGCCGTCGTCCCGGCGACATAGAGGGTCTGCGCGATGGCCAGGCCGTATTTCGACCCTGCGAGGAAGTTGGCCGCGATGTCGGCGTAGTTGTCGAGCGAGAAGACGGGGACGATGCTGAAGTTCTCGACCCGCCAGAACCCCAGCAGCGTGAGATAGATCAACGGCCCGACGAAGAAGGCAAGGAAGTAAAGCGCCGGGACGCCGACGCAGACGAGCTTGACGATGTTCGGCCGCCGGCGGCCGGCCTGCGCCGTTGTCCGCGCGCTTGCCGCAAGAACGCTCAAGCCGCGAGC
>CAXUMV010000186.1:0-7244 GCA_964252065.1 uncultured Lichenihabitans sp. | reverse complement strand
GAGGATCCCCTCATCCGTCCTTCGGACACCTTCTCCCGCGGAGCGGGAGAAGGGCCTCACCGGCCAGGGTCGCGGCGGCGTGCATGATCCGGGGGGAGCGGGTATAGGGGTCTTGTGCCCGGCGGAGGGCGAGGCGATTGCGCCGGCTCCTGCTGCCTGCATAGGAGAGGACCTGACGCCATGAGGCCATCGAAGAGGGCCGCCGATGCGATGCGGCCGGTGTCGCTGGAGCGGGGCGTCGCGCGCTACGCCGAGGGCTCGTGCCTGGTGAAGTTCGGCGAGACGCACGTGCTGTGCACCGCGACGCTGGAGGACAAGCCGCCGCCGTGGCTGCGGGGACAGGGGCGCGGCTGGGTCACGGCCGAATACGCCATGCTGCCGCGCGCGACCTCGACCCGGACGCGGCGGGAATCGGTGGCCGGCAAGCCGTCCGGCCGCACGCAGGAGATCCAGCGCCTGATCGGGCGCAGCCTGCGGGCCGTGGTCGACCTGCCGGCGCTGGGCGAACGGCAGGTCACGCTGGACTGCGACGTGCTGCAGGCCGATGGCGGAACCCGCACGGCGGCAATCACGGGAGCCTGGGTCGCGCTGCACGACTGCCTCGCCTGGATGCGCAGCCGCAGCATGGTCAAGGAAAGCCCCCTGCGGGACCATGTGGCGGCCGTGTCGTGCGGCGTCGTGAAGGGCGCCTGCGTGCTCGACCTCGACTACGCCGAAGACTCGACCGCCGAGACGGACGGCAATTTTGTGATGACCGGCTCGGGCGGGCTCGTCGAGGTGCAGACCACCGCCGAGGGCGCGCCCTTCACCCATGCCCAGCTCACCGAGCTGCTGGGGCTGGCCGGAAACGGCATCACGGCGCTGATCGCCTTGCAGAAACAGGCGGTCGGCAAGGCCTGAGAAGGGGTACCGTCATTGCGCGGCGCAAAGCGCCGTGGCGATCCGGGACTGGTCGCGGACGGCCCCGGCGATGGATTGCTTCGCTCCGCTCGCAATGACGCCCTCAGGCGGGGTGCGCCCCGCCTCGCCGCTCAGGCGGCGGGCGCGGCGGCGGCCTTGTCGGCCTTGTGGGTCAGGGGGGCGTTGTCGTTGCCCTCGAGCTCCTTGGAGATCATGGCCTGCAGGGTCCGCAGATCCTTGGTGAACAGGCGGATGCCCTCGGCGAGCTTGTCGGTCGCCATGGCGTCGTCGTTCAGCATGAGGCGGAACGCCTTCTCGTCGAGATGCATGCGGGCGGGCGCGTCGGGGAACTTGGCCGATCCGTCGAGCTTGCGCGCGAGCGTGCCCTCGTCGCTGCTCAGCTTCTCAAGCCATTGCGGCGCGATGGTCAGCCGGTCGCAGCCCGCCAGGGCCTCGATCTCGTCGAGGTTGCGGAAGGACGCGCCCATGACCACGGTCTTGATGCCGTGCGCCTTGTAGTAGCCGTAGATCTGGCGCACCGAGATCACCCCCGGGTCGGTCTCGCCCGTGTAGGTCTTGCCCTCGGCCTTGGCGTAGTAGTCCATGATGCGGCCGACGAAAGGCGAGATCAGGAACACGCCGGCATCCGCGCAGGCCGCCGCCTGGGCCATCGAGAAGAGCAGCGTGAGGTTGCAGTCGATCCCCTCGCTCTGCAGCACCTTGGCGGCCTGGATGCCCTCCCACGTCGAGGCGAGCTTGATTAGCACCCGCTCGCGCCCGACACCGCGCTCCTCGTAGTCGGCGATCAGCGCGCGCGCCTTGGCGAGCAGCGCCTCCTTGTCGAAGGAGAGATCCGCATCGACCTCCGTCGAGACCCGGCCCGGGACGATCTTGGTGAGCTCGATGCCGAAGCTGACCGCGAGGCGGTCGCAGATCCGGCTGGAGACGGCCTTGTGGCTCCGGCCCCACTCGACGCCTTCCTTGATGATCTCCGCGCCGGCCTTGTCCTGGGCCGCCTTCAGCACCAGGCTGGGGTTGGTGGTGCAGTCGGTCGGCTTGAACTTCTTGACCGCGGCAAGGTCGCCGGTGTCGGCCACCACCGTCGTCATGGTCTTGAGCTGGTCGAGCTTGGAGGTCATGGGGCACTCCTCGGGAGGCTGAGCGCGGCGCGTTGATCGCCGCCGGCCGGCCGCCGCGAATCCTGCGGCCTTCCCCCGTTAAGTGTCAAAGCCCGGCCCCTGGTTCAACCCGCCGCACGCAAAAAGGTCGCGATCGGCACCCCCGGGACCCGCGAAAGGTCTCCTCTGCGCGGCCTTTAGGGTTAAACAGGCTCGGACGATCCTGCCCGCGGGAGACCGGGCGAGGGCGTCTCATCGAAGGAGTATGCGACGCTGAGCGGATCGCCGGGCGGGGACCGCCGCCATGGGCCATGGCGGCTTCTGGCGTCGCGCGCGATGCGCCGCGCCGCCGGGCGGGCCGCCGCGCCCGTGCTGCGGCTCGTGATCCGGCCGGCCCGGGCGCCGGTCCGCCTCCTCATCGCGCCGCAGGACATCCGGGTGGCGGACCCCACGCTCGCCAACGACATCTATGCCGGCCACTACGCCTTCGCGGGCCGGGTGGTGGACGGCCACGGGCGCACCCCCTTCGACATCGAGCCGCCCTCGGAGGCGTGGGCCGAGGCCCTGCACGGCTTCGCCTGGCTCCGGCATCTGCGGGCAGCCGACACCGCGCTCGCGCGGGCGAACGGCCGGGCGCTGGTGGATGACTGGATCGCCGCCGTCCGGCCCGGCGACCGCGCCGAGGCGTGGCGTCCGGCCGTCGTGGCGCGGCGGCTGATGTCCTGGCTCAGCCAGTCGCCGACGATCCTCGAGGGGGCGGACACCGGCTTCTATCGCCGTCTCATGAAGAGCCTCATGCAGCAGGGCGCCGTGCTGCAGCGGCTGCTCGCCGGGGGGCTGACGGGCGACGATCGCCTGTGGGCCAGCCTGGCGCTGGCCGAGGTGGCGCTGTGCGCCGACCGAGTGCCGTCGGCCCGGCGGGCGCCCACAGCCTTCCTGGACGAGCTCGACCGCCAGATCCTGCCCGACGGCGGCCATCTCAGCCGCGATCCGCGGATGATCGTCGACCTGCTGCTCGACCTGCTGCCGCTCCGCCAGGCCTATGCGGCGCGCGGCGCCGAGGTGCCGGCGACCCTGCTCAACGCCATCGACCGCATGATGCCGATGCTCCGGCTGTTCCGCCACGCCGACGGCTCGCTCGCCCTGTTCAACGGCATGGGCGTGTGCGAGCCCGAGGCGCTGGCGACCATCCTCGCCCATGACGATGCCCGCGCCATGCCGCTGACCAATGCGCCCTATTCGGGCTACCAGCGGCTGGCGGCGGGCGACAGCGTGCTGATCTGCGACACCGGCCCCCCGCCCCCGCCCGACTTCGCGGCCCGCGCCCATGCCGGTACCCTGTCCTTCGAGTTCTCGACCGCGGGCCAGAGGCTGGTGGTGAACTGCGGCCGGCCGGCCAACGGCGACGGCGCCATGACGGCGGCGGCCCGCTCGACGGCCGCCCACTCGACGCTGGTGCTGGCCGACACCTCCTCGGCCCGCCTCCACCCGGCCGGCCGCGGCAGCCTGGGGCTTGCGGGCGCCCTCGTGAACGGCCCGCAGGAGGTGGCGGTGACCCGCTCCGCCGGCTCGGGCGCCGTCTCGCTGGAGGCGAGCCACGACGGCTACCGGGCCTTCGGGTTCCTCCACCAGCGCCGGATGGCGCTCGGCGCCGCCGGGGCGACGCTGGTCGGCGAAGACGAGCTTGTCCCCCTCCCCGCGACCGGAGCCGGGCCGGCGGACGCGGTCTTCGCCATCCGGTTCCACCTGCACCCGCAGGCCCGGCCCAGCGTCGCCGAGGACGGCGGCTGCATCCTGATCGCCGGCCCGCGCGGGCCGGCCTGGCGTTTCTCGGCCGAGGGCGCCGTGACGGTGTCGGTCGAGGA
Source organism: uncultured Lichenihabitans sp. (assembly GCA_964252065.1). GTDB lineage: Bacteria > Pseudomonadota > Alphaproteobacteria > Rhizobiales > Beijerinckiaceae > Lichenihabitans. The sequence continues at coordinate 3,361 of CAXUMV010000186.1, read as the reverse complement.
GAGCATCTATTTCGGCAGCGCCGAGGGGCCGCGGCGGAGCGAGCAGATCGTCCTGCAGGGCACGACCGCAGCGGCGCGGCGCGTGCGCTGGTCCTTCGCGGCGCTGGGCGCCTGACCTGCCGCATGCTAGGGCCTCGCCGCCCGCCCCCGTCCCTCGCGAACCCGGCAGCAGCCCATGTCCAGCGACCGTCGATCCATCAAGCGCGCGCTCCTGTCGGTGTCCGACAAGACAGGGCTCGCGGCCTTCGCGGCCGGCCTTCACGCCCGGGGGATCGAGCTGATCTCGACCGGCGGCACCCGCAAGGATCTGCTGGCGGCCGGCCTGCCGGTACGCGACGTCGCCGACCTCACCGGCTTTCCCGAGATGATGGACGGCCGGCTGAAGACGCTGCACCCGCTCGTGCATGGGGGGCTGCTCGCCATCCGCGAGGATCCCGCGCACGAGGCCGCCATGCTGGCGCATAACATCCAGCCGATCGACCTGCTGGTCGTCAACCTCTACCCGTTCGAGGCCACGGTGCGGGCCGGGGCACCCTTCGCGGACTGCATCGAGAAGATCGACGTCGGCGGCCCCGCGATGATCCGCGGCGCGGCCAAGAACCACGCCGACGTCGCCGTGATCGTGGACGTCGCGGACTACGCGGCTCTCGCCCGGGAGCTCGACGCCAACCAGGGCGCCACCACGGCCGCGTTCCGCCGCGCCCTCGCCGGAAAGGCCTTCGCCCGCACGGCCGCCTACGATGCCGCCATCGCGGGCTGGCTGGAGGCGGCGGCGGACGCGCCGCCCGGCGGGCGAGAGCCGGCCGCCTTCCGGGCCCTCGGAGGTACGCTCGCCCAAGGGCTGCGCTACGGCGAGAACCCCCATCAGAGGGCCGCCTTCTACCGCACCGCCGAGCGGCGGCCCGGGGTCGCGACCGCGCGGCAGCTGCAGGGCAAGGAGCTCTCCTACAACAACCTCGCCGATACCGACGCCGCCTTCGAGCTCGTCGCGGAGTTCGACCCCGCGGCAAGCGCGGCGGTCGCCATCATCAAGCACGCCAACCCATGCGGGGCCGCGACGGCCGGCACGCTCGCGGAGGCCTACGCCAAGGCGCTCGCCTGCGACCCCGTGTCGGCCTTCGGCGGCATCGTGGCCTGCAATCGGCCGCTCGACGCCGAGGCGGCCCGCGCCATGGTCGCGATCTTCACCGAGGTCATCATCGCGCCCGGCGCGAGCGCGGAGGCGGCGGCGATCGTCGCGGACAAGAAGAACCTGCGGCTGCTCGTGACCGACGGGCTGCCCGATCCGCGGGCCGCGGGCCTCGGCATCAGGACGCTGGCGGGCGGTTTCCTGGTGCAGGACCGCGATGCGGCCGATGTGGCCGACATGACGCTGACCGTGGTCACCAGACGGGCGCCGAGCGAGGCCGAGCGCGCCGACCTCGCCTTCGCGTACCGCCTGTGCAAGCACGTGAAGTCGAACGCGATCGTCTTCGTCCGGAACGGGGCGACGGTCGGCATCGGGGCGGGGCAGATGAGCCGGGTCGACTCGGCCCGGATCGCGGCCTGGAAGGCCGCCGAGGCGGCGACCGCCGCGGGCGCCCCCGCGCCCCTGACCCAGGGCGCGGTCGTGGCCTCGGACGCCTTCTTCCCCTTCGCGGACGGGATCGAGGCGCTGGTCGCCGCCGGGGCCACGGCGGTGATCCAGCCGGGCGGCTCGGTGCGGGACGCCGAGGTGATCGCCGCCGCCGATGCCGCGAACCTCGCCATGATCTTCACGGGCGTGCGGCACTTCCGGCACTGACCGGAGCGCCGCCTGCCGGCCTCACGCCATGTACTGGCCGCCGTTGATCGACAGGGTCGAGCCCGTGATGAAGGCGGCGTGGTCGGAGGCGAGATAGGCGACGAGCTGGGCGACCTCCTCGGGCAGGCCGAGCCGGCCCGCCGGGATCTGCGGCAGGATGCGTTTCGCCAGCACGTCGGGATCGATCGCCTGGACCATCTCGGTGCCGATATAGCCCGGGCAGATGGCGTTCACCGTGATGCCCTTGCCGGCGCTCTCCTGCGCCAGCGCCTTGACGAAGCCGATGTCGCCGGCCTTGGCGGCCGAGTAGTTGACCTGGCCCATCTGGCCCTTCTGGCCGTTGATCGACGAGATCACGACGATGCGGCCCCAGCCGCGCGCCCGCATGCCCTCGATCACCGGCCGCGTCATGTTGAACAGCGAATCGAGGTTGGTGCCCAGCACCGCCCGCCACTGGTCCCTGGTCATCTTGTGGAAGAAGCCATCCCTGGTGATGCCGGCGTTGTTGACCAGCACCTCGACCGGCCCAAGCGCGGCTTCCACGCGTCCGACGCCCGCGGCGCAGGCGTCGAAGTCGCCAACGTCCCACTTGAACACCGGGATGCCGGCCTGCTCGTGGAAGGCCGACGCCGCGGCCTCGTTGCCGGCATAGCCGGCCGCGACCGAGAAGCCCGCGGCCTTGAGCGCGGTCGAGATCGCCGCCCCGATGCCCCGGGTGCCGCCCGTGACCAATGCGACTTTCGCCATTCGTCGTTCCTCCGCTTGCGTTCTTCTTGTCGTGGCTCGACGGCCCCGTGGACAAGAATTGTCGCGACTGCGGTCCGACGCAAGCGCTTCGGATGCAATGCGCTACGCGGCGGCGCCCGACTTGTCCCCAGGACGGCCTCGCGTTTCCATTTCGTTCCGCAAGGCTCCTCCGGCGAGTTGACGATCTGAGCCTCTCATGTTCTCTTTCCGTTCCGATCTCAGCACGAGGCCCCCATGATTCGCGCGTCGGACTTCGAACAGGCCGTCATCATGCCTCCTTGGGCCTTGCTCGACGCCTCCCGTCGTGCGGAGAGCCCCGACCCTCCGATCCGGGACCTGTCCGGAAGCGGCGCGGCGGACCGGTTCTGCGCCTGGGCCGGCCGCTCGGGGCGGCGCTATATCTTCTCGGTCTTCGCGCTCGGTCCGATCCCGCTCGCGCCCAGGACGTTTGCGCTCGCGCCCAAGGCGATCGCGCTGATGGTCCGGCGTCCGGCCACGGGACCGCGCCGCGTGGTGTGGGCGGAGCGGCTGGAGACGGAGGACGCGGCCGCCGCCGTCATGCGGGCGGCCGCGGGGCAGGCCGGCCCCGAGGCGAGCGAGATCCACCTCCACGTGCTGTCGGTCGAGCCGGAGGCCCGGCGGGCCGCCTTTGCGGACCTGGCGTTCCCGCGTCTCGGCTCCACCGAGCGGCCGGAGAGCCTGCTCCGGCTCGCCGGATAGGCCGCGTCAGACCGGGTAGTATCGAGGAAGGCTGGCGCCGCCCGCCCGTGTCGTCGTCGCGAGCGCAGCGAAGCGATCCATCTCCGGGCTTCCGCACTGTGGCATGGATCG
>CAXUMV010000185.1:2277-7292 GCA_964252065.1 uncultured Lichenihabitans sp. | reverse complement strand
ACCGAGAGATCGCGCGCCTTGATGAGGCGGTTCAGGTGGACATAGATGAAGTTCAGCCCCGGCGTCGTGCCGAAATGGCCGAGCAGGCGCGGCTTGACGTGCGCCATCGTGAGCGGCTCGCGCAGCATCGGGTTGCCGAGCAGATAGACCTGGCCGACCGAGAGATAGTTGGCGGCCCTCCACCAGGCATGCATGAGGTCGCGTTCGGCCTCGCTCAGCGGGTGCGACGCTTCGGCGAGGGGAGTGTGAGCGTTCATCGTGTCGATCCTGGCGAGATGCGGATGCCGGTCGGCGGGCCATGTCCGGGCCGCCGTCGGCATGTCGCGGGCTGGCCTTCCGGCATCAGCGGTCCGGCGCCCCATGATCGCGACAGCTTACCCGACGGTCGGGCGCAACGGCCCAACCGACTTCGGCGAGCGACTATGCAGATCCGCACACGAGATGGGTCCGCCTAGAGGGCCGGGCCGCTGGCCGGGGCGGTCTCGAGGCGGGACGGATCGAGCTTGTCGGCAAGGCGCCGGACCCAGCGCGTGAGATGATCCAGCACGACCCTGATCCGCGGCGTTGCGCGATTGTCCTTGTGGACCACCAGGAAAATCCCGGAGCTCGGGATGAGCGAAGACAGCGGCGGCGTCACGCGGACCAGACCGTCCTCACGGTCGGCCCGGAAGCGGATCAGGCTCACCAGGCCGCCCCCTTCCAGCGCGGCGGCCAGAGCCGCGGCGTGGCTGCTCGTCTGCATCGACACCCGCGCTCGGGGCGCCAGCTCGGCAAGCCACTCCGTTTGACTCGAATCCTGAATACCGTCGCGCTGGGTGATCAGGTGGTGTCCGGGGCAGCCGTCGGCATAGTCGAACCCACCATGCCGTTCGAGGTAGCCGGGGCTGGCATAGAGGCCGAAGGCAACGGTGCCGATGCGGCGAACCACGAGATCGTGCTGGTCGGGTTGCCTGAGCCGGATGGAGATGTCGGCCTCGCGCATCGAAAGACTGAGCTCCCGCGGGTTGGGGATCAGCTCGATCATGAGGTCGGGATGCTCCAGGTGCAGGTTGCCGAGGCATGGCGCCACCAGATTGCTCGCGATCGTCTCGGCGCAGGTGACCCGCACCTGGCCAGCCAGACGCGTGTCGCGGCCACCGACGATCCGTTCGAGCGCCCGGGCTTCCGCCTCGACACGCTCCGCCTGCTGGCGAACATCCCGGCCGGCCAGCGTCGGCACATACCCGTCCGGCGTGCGGTTGAGCAGACGGACATCAAGGCTGGCTTCGAGCGAGGCGAGCCGGCGCCCCACGGTGGACTGCGCGACGTGCAGTTCCTTGGCGGCGGCGGAGAGGCTGCCGACACGCGCAACCGCAAGAAAAAACCGGAGATCGTCCCAGTCGAGCACGAGAGGCTCCAGGTTTGGCTTGTCCGCAAGCGAGCCTGCCCGAGTCCTATCGTGAGCGGATCGCCATGGCGACTCTCCCAATCCTCGGCATCGCCGACGTCGACCGCCGCTTAGCCTGCTGCCAAGCGTTTTCGCAGTCTCACTCACCGGCTTTGGTTGTGTCGCACGATCGACCGCCGGCTATGGTGCTGCCACGGCCGCACGTCGCAATCACGTGTCAGGCCTGCCTCCTCGTCCGGCAGCGAGCCCAGCCCTCAAGCCGCCGAATAGGAGGAAGCGAGGCCGCCCGCGCCCCCTCGTCGAGCGTGATGATCGCTCTCGTCCGGGTTCAGGATGCTGCCGTCGCAAGATCCGCCGATGGCCTGCGGCGCGCAACAGCGCGCGCGATGACGCACAGCAGTTCGAACGCCATGGTCGCGCCCGCGAGCGCGGTGAGGCCGGCGACGTCGAAGGGCGGCGAGACCTCGACGACATCGGCGCCCACGACATCGACGCCCTCGATAAGCCGGATCATCTGCTGCGCCTCGCGGGTCGTCAGGCCACCGATCTCCGGCGTGCCGGTCCCCGGTGCCATCGAGGGGTCGATGCTGTCGATGTCGAAGGAGACGTAGGTCGGGCCCTTGGCGACGATCTGCCTGGCCTCGGCCATGACCGCCACCGGTCCGCGTTCGATCACCTCCTCCATCGTGAGGACGCGCATGCCCTGCGCGCGCGCCCAGTCATGCTCGCCCGGCTCGTAGACCGACCCCCGGATGCCGATCTGGATGCACCGCGTGGGATCGAGCAGCTTCTCCTCGATCGCCCGACGGAAGGGGGTGCCGTGCGTGTACGGATTGTTGCCGAAGTAGGTGTCGTTGGTATCGGAATGGGCGTCGAAATGGATGAGCCCCACGGCCCGCTCGCGCGCGAGGGCCCGCAGCACGGGCAGCGTGGTCAGGTGGTCGCCGCCGATCCCGAGCGGCACGGCGCCGGCCGACACGATGGCCTGCACGCCCGCCTCGATGCGGGCCAACCCGTCGGCGAGGTCGATCGGGTTAACGGCGACATCGCCGATGTCGGCCACGCGGGCGAGGCTGAAGGGCTCCACGCCCGACACGGGGTGGACGCGCCGCATGAGGGTCGACTGGCTGCGCACCTCGCGCGGGCCGTGGCGGGCGCCGGCCCGGTTGGTGGTGCCGCCGTCCCACGGAATGCCGTAGAGCGCGACGTCGAGCCCCTCCGGCCCGGCCGCGAGCGGCAGCCGCATGAAGGTCGCGACCCCCGCAAAGCGGGGAACCAGGGCAGCGTCGACCGGCTGGTAGCGTGCGTCCATCACGGTCCCCTCTCGGCCTCGAGGCGCATGCCGCGCCCGATGCCCGGCACGATGTCGTTCCGATCGAGCACCATCCGGGCGGACGTCAGCTTCTTGACGACTGGCCGTAGAAGGGGTGCGAGCCGCTCTCGCGGATGTATCCGTCGTAGAAGGCCTTCACGTAGGGCGTCACGGCGCGGCCCATCGCTTGCAGGCGAAGCTCTTCGGGGGTCCGCGGCTTGGAGAGCCGCTCGGCGATCTCCGCGAGCACCGCGTCGCGGTCGACATGGGTGAAGCGCCCGCCGGCATAGACCAGGTCCCCTCCGACATAGACGGCCTCGACCGCCTCGGTCTTCGCGCGCTGGATTAAGGCGTCGAGCGGCGGCACGTCCTCGTCCTGATAGGGATACGTCGCGCGGTGGTAGTCGATCAGCACGGCGTCGAACGGCTGGCCCGGCTCCAGCCTGCCGATCGTGTCGCCGAACGCGGTCGTCCGGGCGCCGTCCGAGGTCGCCATGCGCAGCACCTGCGGGCAGGTCGGCACCTCGTCGGACATACCGGGCGTGCGGTGCGCCCGCAGCACGAGGCGCATCTCCTGCAGCATGTCGCGATCCTCGTTGATGCCGGCTTCGTCGAGGCCGATCCCCATCGTGATGCCCTTAGCCTCGAAGTGGTTGACCGGCGCGATCCCGGACCGCAGGCGGAAGTTCGACGAGCAGTTGTGGCAGATGCAGGTGCCGGTGTCGGCGGCCAGCTCGATGTCCGCCTCGGTCAGCCAGACGCCGTGCCCGAGCGTGAGATGCGGCCCGAGCACGCCGAGGCGCCCAAGGTGCTGGACGGCCGTCGTTCCCGTCCGGCGCCGGGCATACTCCTTCTGGTAGGGCGTCTCGAGAAGGTGCATGTGCATCGGCACGCGGGCCGCGCGGGCCTTCTCGTTGATGGCCGACAGCTGGTCGTCGCTCACCCAGTGCAGGTTGGCCGGGCAAAGCTGGATGCGCGTCAGCGCCTCGCCTTCGTTGTCTGCCGTGAGCCTGTCGAACAGCGCGAGCGCATCCTCGAAGGGCATCGCCTGGGTTCTGAGCCAGGCGGCGAGCTCGTGGCCGAGGTCGGTTGGCAGCCGGGCGCAGAAGGCCTCGTCCTCCTCATAGACGAGGCGGTTCTGCTGACGGATGCCCCAGCAGTAGGACGCCCGCATGCCGATCGACCGATAGGCGCGCAAGGTGTCGGTGGCGATGGCGTGGACCTGGTCCACGGACCCCGGCATCCATCCCTGGATGTGCTGCACGGTGGTGATGCCCGAGGCCAGCATCTCGAAGGCCGAGTAGAGCGTGTCGAGGGTGAAGTCGATGGTGCGGGCCGGGATGCGGGTCGCGAACCAGAGCTCCAGCGCGTGGTCGGGCGAGCCGAGCTGGAGCGGCGTCAGGCCGACGTGATGATGCGCGTTGACGAACCCCGGCAGCATCATGTGCCGCGGGTAGGTCTTGACCTCCGCCCGAGGCGCCTGGCGCCGGAGGTCCGCGACCGGCCCGAGCGCCACGACCGTTCCGTCGCGGACGAGGATCGCCTGATCCTCCACGATCGCTGCCGTATGGCGGTCGAGGATGCCACTCACGATCCAGCGTGCGGCGATGATGGTTTCGATCACGTGCGGTTCCGATCGCGCGACCGCGGATCGAGCGGGGGAAAACGGGGTGCCCTGGACGTCATCGCGTATTCCTACCCCAAGACCGAAGATCGCCAGGGAGCCTCAGGAAATCAAAACAGGGCATAAAGATCAAGACATATCAATGAGTTCGTTCTTAAATTAGGCGACAAGCCCTTTCTTCGTGCCGAAGGCTGCGGATTTGCCTTCATCATGGTCAGATGCCTCACGCGGCCGCCGTGACCCAACCCAGCAGGTTCTTCCATAGGGTCGCGTAGCCCGGCCAGTCGACGAAGGTCTGCGGGAGCCAGTGGGGGCCGATGTCGGAGGTCCAGACGGCGGTGCGGCCGCGGCCGAAACGGCCGGTGACGAGCAGCGGATGCCCGCCCTGGTCGGCCGGCAGGCGGGCCAGGACCTCGACGTCCGTGCCTGTCTTCAGCACGACCTCGTTGGCGCCGAGCAGGATCGGCCAGTCGGTCCCGAGCCCGGCGAGGATCGGATGGCCGGCCGGCCCCTCGACGACGGTCTTGAACCCTTCCGGGATCTCGAGCCGGTCGTCGTAGGGCAGGCACGTGACGGGCAGCGCCTCCTCCACCGCCGTGCGGCCCCAGCGCGCCTTGCCGTCGATGCCCTGGAAGCTGAAGTAGCCGCCGATCATGACAAGACCGCCGCCCGCGCCCGTCCAGTCCCGCAGC
>CAXUMV010000185.1:0-2267 GCA_964252065.1 uncultured Lichenihabitans sp. | reverse complement strand
ACCTCCGGATGCAGCAGCAGCGAATTGGCGCCGATGTCGGAGAGCAGGATCGCGTCGTAGGCCGACAGGCCCTCCAGGGTGGAAGGCAGGCCATCCACCGCCTCGTGCGCCGGCAGGTAGGTGAGATCGAAGGCGCTGCCCTTGAGGGCCGCGACCAGCGGCTCTGCGCCCAGATGGAAGGTGACGCTGCCGAACTGGTCGAAGCCCTTGTAGTGGGTCGCCGAACTCATCCAGCTTTCGCCGACCAGAAGAACCTTCTTGCTCATCGTCCTGTCCTTTGCAAAGGCGCGTTCACGGGACTCATCGGGATCGTCAGCGGCCTGCCGCCGCCACGAAGGCGCGGACGCGGTCGGGATCGACCGGATTCCACCAGACCCCCTCCTCCTTCAGAGAGGAGGCGACGATGACCCCGTCCGCGATGTCGAGGATGGCGGCGACGTTGTCGGCCGTGACGCCGCTGCCCACCAGGGTCGGCAGGTGCGAGGCCTGCTTGATGGCCCGGATATAGCCGAGTTCGGCCGCGTGACCGGTGCGCTGGCCGGTGGCGATGATGGCGTCGGCGTCGAAGAAGACGAGGTCGCGCACCAGCTCCTCGACGGCCCGGTCCCCCGTGATGGCATGGGCGCCGTGCTTGACATGCGCATCGGCGAAGACGCGCACGCCATCGGCCCTGAGCTGCGCCCGGTAGCGCATCGCGGCGGCGGCTTCGCCGTCGAGAAGGCCCTCGTTGGCGACATAGGCGTTGGCCCATTGATTGACACGGATGAAGGCGCCGCCGCTCGCCGAGGCGATGGCCAGCGCCGGGATCGGGGCGTTGGCGAGCACGTTGATGCCGACCGGCTTGCCGAGGCCCGTCCGGATGCGGTCGGCCACCACGGCCATGTGGGCCGCAACCTCCGGCCCGATGTCATCGGGCCTGGCGAAGGGGACGTCGCCATGGTTCTCGACGATGACGCCGTCGCATCCGCCCTCGAGATAGTGGCGGGCATCGGCAAGCCCCCGGTCGTAGATCGCCCGCACGCCGCCGCCGGCATAGCGCGGCGCTCCGGGCAGCGGCTCGAGATGGACGACCCCGATGAGCGCCTTTGGCCGGCCGAAGATCGCCGTGATGGCGTCGCCGGCCGTCCGCGAGATCGGTGTCGGGGCAGCGGTCATCGAAAGCTCCGGTGGATCGGTGGGGTGGCAAGGGCATCAAGGTCACCGGCGGTCGGGCACGAGGCCAGGGCGCCGGCCCGCGTCACCGAAAACGACGCGGCCGCGACGGCCCGGGCCAGGCCTTCGCCCGGCGTGGCGCCCTGGGCCAGATGGGCGACGAAGACGCCGCAGAACACGTCGCCCGCCCCCGAGGTGTCGCGCGTCTCGACCGCCGGCGCCGCGACGTCGATCCGGCCGCTGCGGTCGAGCAGAAAGGCGCCGCGTCGGCCCAGCGTGACGGCGAGCGCGCCCACCCCTTGCTCGAGCAGGACCGCGGCACCGCGATGTGGGTCGTCCTCGCCGCTCAACGCCGCCAATTCGCCGGCATTGACGACGAGCCAGTCGATGTCGCGCCAGACCGGCACGTCCCCCCACCAGAGGGGGCTCGGATTGAGCACCGTCATGGCCGCGCGCTGCCGCCCCGCCGAGAGGCAGCGTACCGTTGCGCTCGGCCTCATGTTGCCCTGCATCACCAGCAGGTCGCCGGGCGCGATGGTTGTGGCCCAACCGGGTCGCTCGGCCGGATCAAAGGCCTGCGCGCAGCCCGTCGTGCTGACGATCATGTTCTCCCCGTCGGGCCGCACCAGGATGGTCGAGGTGTCGCTCGCGCCATCATGCCGTTCCAGATGCAGCGTCAGGCGCGGCTCGGCCGAGAGCCGTTCGGCCACATGCCCCGCCTCGGCCTGTCCGATGGCGGCGTGCAGCACCACGACCGCCCCCGAGCGCGCCGCCGCAACCGCCTGATTGACCCCCTTGCCGCCGAGTCCCGTCGCTCCGGCAAGCGCCACCATCGTCTCGCCCGGCGTTGGAAAGCGCGGCACCGACAGCGTTGTGTCGAGACAGAGGTTGCCGACGACATGGACCGTCATGCGGTCAGCCGGCGGAGAACACCCGGACGGGGTTCTCCTTCAGCATGAGGTCGATCGTCGCCTGGTCGATCCCAAGGCGCTTCAGGCGCGGAACGAAATGCTTGAGGATGTAGCCGTAGCCGAAGCCGCCGAATTTGGTGAGCATGATCTTCAGGAACACGTCCTGGCTCATCAGCACCTGGTGGCCGTAGCCCTTGTCGATGA
>CAXUMV010000184.1:0-7294 GCA_964252065.1 uncultured Lichenihabitans sp. | reverse complement strand
TGCTCTCGTAGAGGATGCCCTGCTGCATGGCGCCGTCGCCGAAGAAGGCGACCGAGATCGCGTCCGTCTTGAGCTGCTTGTAGCTCAGGCCCGCCCCGACCACGTGGGAGATGCCCCCGCCCACGATGGCGTTGGCGCCCAGATGCCCGAGCGCCATGTCGGCGATGTGCATGGAGCCGCCCTTGCCGCGGCAGTAGCCCGCCTCCTTGCCGCCGATCTCGGCCATCATGCGGTCGGGTTCGGCGCCGCGCGCGAGGAAGATGCCGTGGCCGCGATGGTGGGTCGTGAAGCTGTCCTGCGGCTTCAGGGCCGCGCAGACCCCCGCGGCGGCGCCCTCCTCGCCGATCGACAGGTGCAGCATCGAGCCGGCCGACTCGCCCCGCACATAGAGCTCGGCCACGTGCTCCTCGAAGCTGCGGATGCGTCGCATGGTGCGGTAGAGGTCGAGAAGCGGGGTGTTGCTGGACATGCCGGTGACGATCTCGAGGAGGGTGGCGCTCAGGCGGCGGGCCGGAACGGTTTCAGCGCGGGGTAGAGCTGGGCGTAGCGGGCGTAGATGTCGTCGTAGAGGGCGCGCTCGGTCGGGCGCGGCTCGATGCGGCGGCCCGGGCGCACCATGGCGGCGATGCCCTCCGGGATCGAGGCGAAGGCGCCCAGGCCCGTGAAGGCCAGGATCGCGGCCCCGACCAGGGGCGCATCGGCGGCATCGGGCACCACGACCGGCAGCCCGGCCGTGTCGGCATGGATCTGCAGCCACAGCTCGGACTTCGCCGCGCCGCCGCCGATCACGATCTCGCGGCCCTCGAAGCCGGCCTCGGCCATGCGCTCGACGATGGCGCGGGTGCCCAGGCAGATGCCCTCGATGGCGGCGCGGAACAGGTGCGGCATGCCGTGGGCGAGCGTCAGCCCGACGAAGGCGCCCCGGGAGGTCGGGTCGGTGTAGGGCGTCCGGTTGCCCTGGAAGTGGTCGAGCACCAGCAGGCCGTCGCACCCCGGTCGGAGCCCGGCGGCCTCCTGGTTGAGGGCCGCAAGATCGAAGGAGGCGCCGCCCAGCCGGCGCAGCCAGTTGACGATGGAGCCCGTGGAGGTCTGCCCGCCCTCGAGCATGTAGCGGCCCGGGAACGGCAGGTCCGGATAGGCGCCCCACAGCCCCGGCTTGCCGATCGCCCCGTCGGCCACGACCCCGAACTGGAGGTGCGAGGAGCCCGTGATCAGGGCAAGCTGCCCGGGCGCCGCGACCCCGAGGCCGATCATGCCGATCACTGCATCGACCCCGCCCTGGACGAGGCGGGTGCGCGCCGGCAGCCCGAGATGGGCGGCCGCCTCGGCCGTCAGCGTGCCGACGACGCCGCCGGGCGGCACGATCTCGGACGGCCACTTGCCGGCCAGGGCCTCGAGGTCGAGCGCGCGCAGCAGGCCGAGAGGCCAGCCGCCCTCCCGTTCGGTCGAGTAGTGCCAGCGCAGCGATATGTTGGTGAGGCTCGCGGCCCGGCGCCCGGTGAGGCGCAGGGTCATGAAGTCCTGGTACTCGCAGACCGTCGTGGCGCGCGCAAAGATCTCCGGCTCGTGGCGGGCGATCCAGAGCGCCTTGGGGACCATCCATTCAGCCGACACGGGACCCTGGCCGGCGCCGTTGACCCGCAACGCCTCGTCGCCGGTGGCGAGCACCGCGGCGGCCTCCTCGCCCGCCCGCACATCCATCCAGATTATCGCGGGGCGCACGGCGCGGCCGGCCGCATCGAGCGCCACCACGCTGCAGGAGGTCGTGTCGAGCGCGAGGGCCTCGATCGCCTCGGGCGCGACGCCGGCCGCTGCCACCGCCTGGCGGACGGCCCCCCCGAGGGCGGTCCACCAGTCCTCGGGGTCCTGTTCGGCCCGGGCGCCGGCGGAAAAATGCGTGTCGTAGCCGTGGGAGGCCGCCCCGAGGCAGCGCCCGGCCTCATTGTAGACGCCGGCCCGCAGGCCCTCCGTGCCGCCGTCGACGCCGAGGACGAGGCTCATGGCTGAAAGCCGGCGGGACTGATATGGAGGTCGTGCTTGTTCATCGAACCTCCCTGGCCAGCGTCACGTTTGAACGTTGCGACGACATTTGTGCACAGATTGTGGAGCGATGCAGACTTTGTCAAGCGGATTTCATGAGGGCACACATCTCGGTCATGCCCTCCGCGCGCCCGCGGGAGAAGGTTTCCGAAGGACGGATAAGGGGAACCTCCGGGCCCCAGGACCCCTCATCCGCCCTGTCGGGCACCTTCTCCCCGCAAGCGTGGCGAAGGCGCTGATCGGAGAGGGGTCCGCTCGACGGCTCCTGCGTGACCGCACGGCATCGGCGGTGCGAGAGAACGCGATCGCCGCCAAGTCTCCCCTCCGGAGCCTTGCGTGACCGACGCCAAGCCCGCCCGCCTGACCCTCGCGCTCAACCACGACAGCGACGACGCCCTGCTGGTGCGCACGGCGTGGCTCTATCACGTGGCCGGGCTGAACCAGGAGGAGACGGCGGCCCGGCTCGGCCTGCACCGCAGCCGCGTGAACCGCCTTCTCTCCGAGGCCCGCGAGCGCGGCCTCGTCAGCGTCACGATCCACCACGACTGCGCGCGCGATGTCGCGACCGAGCACGCGATCGCCGAGGCGTTCGGGCTCGATTTCTGCCTGTCGACCCCCGCGATCGGCTTCGCGCCCATCGACCTTGCCGATGCGGCCGCGATGCGGATGCAGGGCCTGGTGGCGCGCCGGGCGGTCGGCAATGCGGGCGCCAACTTCCTGCGCGGCAAGCTGCAGAACGGCCCGATCCGGGTCGGGGTCAGCTGGGGCCGCACGATCGAGCAGGTGGCCCAGCAGCTCACGGGGGTGCGCAACCCGCAGGCGATGTTCGTCTCGCTGCTCGGCTCGCTGACCCGCAACTCCGCCTCGAACCCCTTCGAGGTCGTCCAGGCCTTTGCGGCGCGCACCGGCGGCGAGGGGCATTTCCTGCCCGTCCCGTTCATCGCGGACTCCGAGGCCGACCGCGACGTGCTGCTGTCGCAGCGCTCGGTCGCCGAAGCCATGGCGCTGGGGCGGTCGGCCGACCTCTTCCTGATCAGCGCGGGCGAGCTCACCGAAGGCGCGTTCCTGCGCATGCAGGACATGCTGTCCGCGGCCGAGCTCGCCAGCATCCGGGCCCGCGGCGCCGTCTGCGACACGCTGGGCCGCCTGTTCGACGCGGGGGGCCGCGAGATCCACCACCCCTTGAGCAGCCGCACCCTCGCGGTCGAGCCCGAAAGCCTGCGCGGACGCCACGTCGTGCTGCTCGCGGGCGGGCTCGAGAAGGTCGAGGCGATCATGGGGCTGCTGGGCGCCGGCCTGGTCAAGGGGCTGATCGTCGACGGCGACACCGGGCTGGCCATTGTGGCGCGCATCGGGCGCGGCCGGTCCTGAGGCACCGCCTCAGGGCGTCCCGGCCTTGGGACGCGGCCTCGTCCGCAGCGGCGCCGTCATGGCGTCGATCCGAAGCAGGCCGTCGAGCTCGTCGCGTGTCAGCAGCTTCTCCTCGAGCACGAGGTCGGCGATCCTGCGCCGCTCGGCCAGCGCGCGCTTGGCAAGGCGCGAGGACGTCTCGTAGCCGAGCGTCGGGCCGAGGGCCGTGACGAGCCCGATGCTGTCCTCGACCAGCGCCAGGCACCGCTCGTGGTCGGCCTCGATCCCGTTCACGCATCGGGTGGTTAGCGTCGTCACGGCCGCCGTCAGGTGGCGGAGCGAGGAGAGCAGGCAGTAGCCGATGGTGGGCTCGAAGGCGTTGAGCTGCAGCTGGCCGCCCTCGGCGCACAGCGTGACGGTGAGGTCGTGGCCGATCACCATGAAGGCGACCTGGTTGACCACCTCCGGGATCACCGGGTTGACCTTGCCGGGCATGATGGAGGAGCCGGCCTGCACGGCCGGCAGCCTGATCTCGCCGAACCCGGCCCGGGGTCCGCTCGAGAGCAGGCGAAGGTCATTGCAGATCTTCGACAGCTTCACGGCGACCCGCTTCAGCACGCCCGAGAACAGCACGAAGGCGCCCATGTCCGAGGTGGCCTCGATGAGGTTGGTGGCCGGCACCAGCGGCTGGTGCGAGGCGCGGGCCAGCTCCTCGACCGCCAGCGCCGCATAGCGGGCGTCCGCCGTGATGCCCGTGCCGATGGCGGTCGCCCCGAGATTGACCTCGCGGAAGAAGGCGGCCGCCTCGCGCAGCCGCGCCACATCCTCTTTGATGGTCACGAAGAAGGCGTCGAACTCCTGGCCGAGGGTCATCGGCACGGCGTCCTGGAGCTGGGTCCGGCCGATCTTCAGCACGTTGCCGAACTCCACCGCCTTGGCCTTGAACGCGAAGGCGAGCTCGTCCAGCGCCTCGGTCATCGGCCCGGTCGCGAAGATGAGGGCGAGGCGCAGCGCGGTCGGATAGGCGTCGTTGGTCGACTGGGCCATGTTGACGTCGTCGTTGGGGTGGAGCGCCGCGTAGTCGCCGCGCGCCCGGCCCATCAGGCTCAGGCCCACGTTGGCGATGACCTCGTTGGCGTTCATGTTGGTGGAGGTGCCGGCGCCGCCCTGCACGGCGTCGACCACGAACTGGTCGTGGAAGCGGCCCTCCGCCACGATGAGGTCGCAGGCCCGCTCGATCGCCGCCGCCTTCTGGGCCGGCAGGTGCCCGAGGCGCCCGTTGGCGCGCGCCGCCGCCTGCTTGACCAAGGCGAGCGCCCTGACGAGGTCGGGGAAATGGCCGACCGGAACGCCCGTGATGGGGAAGTTCTCAACCGCCCGCAGGGTGTGGACGCCCCAATAGGCGTCCGCCGGCACGTCGATCTCGCCCAGCAGGTCGTGTTCCCGCCGGGTCGTGACGCGGGTGAGGGCGATCGTCTCGACCTTGGCGACCTGCACGGCCTCGAGGCGTCCGGCTTCGAGCGTCGGCTGTGGGGCGCCGTCCGATCGCTCCGGCCCGACCGTGATGTCGTCCTCAGCCATGCCCAGCCCTCCCCGCTCGGTCGGAACGACGGCGCGCCGGCGGGGACGGCCCGTGGCGCATGCGGTGTCCTGCCGCGGTCTTAGGCAGTTCCGGCGGGAAAGTCAGCGTTCGAGCGAGGGATGCCGCGACGACCAGGCGTCGAGCACGAGGTGCGGCAGCGTCAGCGCCGCCAGGCCCTGCAGGGTCAGCGCGAGGAGGCGAGCGGGGGTAGGGCCGTCGTAGAGGGGCCAGAGCGCGGCCCCGATGAGGACGGTCGTGACCCAGAGGGGAAGCGCATGCCGCATCGCGCTCCGGCCATCGCGGACCCGGCGGGCGCGCCCGGCATCCTCGATCAGCGCCTGGGTATGGGCCGGCGCGTGCACGCCCACGAAGTAGATCGCAAAGGCCGTGAGCGGCGGCAGGATCACGAAGGCGGAGGCGAGCAGGCCCTGGGCCAGCAGGGTCGTCCACTCCCGCTCGATGACGAGCCGCACGCTCCAGAGGGCGGCCAGCGCCAGCCAGAGCAGTGCGCCGGCCACGAGCCAGGCCGGCGGCTGGGGCAGAGGGACTCCGGCGACCGTCGCGAACACGGCGGCGGTCGCCGCGGGCTGCACCAGCACCGGGAGGCCGATCGGCAGGCCGCCCCGGGCCAGGAGCTCGATCGGCGAGCCGGACCGGCTCTCCTCCGATCCGAAGTGCCACACCGAGGCCGCCAGGAACCCGCCCAGCGTCGACAGGGGAGCGAGGTGCCACCCCGCCAGCACCAGGGCGGACAGGGCGAGGTAAGGCAGCGAGAACACCGGGAACCACAGCCGCCCGAAGCGCGGCCGGACCAGGTCCCGGGCGATCTCGCCGTCCAGTGCCCCATGCGGGATGCCGAGCACGATGATGGCGGCCAGCGCCAGCAGGATCGAGGTGCTGGCCGGCAGCAGGGCGCTCGCCGCCAGGAGCGGGGCGGCCAGCAGCACGGGCCGCTGCAGCGCCGGCGGCCAAGCGCCCGCCCGCCGGGCGCCGAGCGGGAGCGCCGCGACCGCCACCGATCAGGCTGCGGTGCGAAGCGTCGTGGGGCGCTTGAGGTCGCCCTCGGTCAGATCGCGGTCGGTCGCCTTGGCGTCGGACCCGATCGTCATCAGGCCGTAGACCACCTTGGCGACGACATCGAGCACCGCGATGGCGAGGACGCTTGCCGCGTCGCCGACGAGGCCGAGCCCATCCGGCGCGAGGGCGAGGACGACCGGATAGAGCAGCCAGATGACCGACAGGACGCCCGCCTGGCGACGGTAGCTCGCGCGGGTGTCGTCCCGCTCCTGCGCGTTGGCCTGCAGGTTCGGCACCCACAGGACATAGTAGACGCCGAGAAAGGCGATGCAGGAGATGACGAACCACGCCCACTTGACCCAGACGACCTCGGAGGCGCCGAACGCAAAGGCTGTGACGATCATCAGGAGGTCGGCCAGGATCACGCCCGCGATGGCGCCGTAGCGCTTCGGCCCGGAGCGCATGGCGAGGTTGGACAGCGTCAGCAGCAGCAGCGGGGTCGTGAACGACCAGTCGATGTAGCGCGCGTAGTAGAAGATGCGCGTCGCGCCGGGGCCGGCCTGCACGGCGGCGTCGGCCGGCAGCAGGAGGGCGCCCTGGCCCGTCGCCATCGCGAAATACGAACAGGCCGCGATGATCGGCACGATCCCGTGGCAGACCGTATGCAGCTCCTCGGCGGCGGTCCGGCGCTTGCCGGTGAAGAGGATCAGCAGGCCGCCGGCAAACATGATGACGGTCGTCACCCACAGAATGCTCGAAGAGGTCATGGCTGTATCCGGTCCGACGCCTCGCGTCGTTATGGGGCGCGGCGAGCAGGCCGGCAGTTCGACGCGTTGCGGCTAATTGGCCGCCTCTCGGCGCCTGCCGGACGACGCCTTCCTCACGCATCGCGTGAGAGCGACGGACTCGGCAAGGGGAGTCCTCAGTCCCGTGTGTCCCCTCATCCGCCCTGGCGGGCACCTTCTCCCGCCAGGGCGGGAGAAGGAGCGGATCGGGACGAGCGCCGTCGACTGCCCGGGCGAGATGCCGTGTCTCGCATCCTGGGCCTATTGACACTGATTTAGCTTTGGCTAACTTTGTAGGATCGTCCTTCGGCGCTGGAGTCCTCGAAGCCTGTGATGCCGCCTGTCCACGACGCCGCCCGCTCCGACTGGCGGTTCGCCGGCCGAGAAAGCGACCACCGTCCGAGCCTGCCGGAGGTGAACGGCACGATTCCGGTGCCCTCGGGAGGCCGGTGGCTGCCGCGCTTCCTGGCCTTCGTGGGCCCCGGCTACATGGTGTCGGTCGGCTACATGGACCCCGGCA
>CAXUMV010000183.1:0-7333 GCA_964252065.1 uncultured Lichenihabitans sp. | reverse complement strand
AGGCGGTGCTGATGTGCGACCGCATCCTGGTCCTGTCCTCGCATCCCGGCCGCATCGCCTCCGAGATCCGGGTGACGCTGCCCCATCCCCGCAATCGGCTCGATCCCGACTTCCGCCAGCTCGTCGACAACATCTATGCGCTGATGACCCGCCGCTCGACCTCGCGCCAGCCCGGCAAGGACGGCCTGTTCCCCGGCACGGGCATCGGCATGGTGCTGCCCATCGTGTCGACGAACTCGATGGCGGGACTCCTGGAGGAGGTCGCGGCGCCTCCCTACAACGGGCGGGCCGACCTGCCCCATCTCGCCGACAGCCTGCAGCTCGAGATCGACGATCTGTTCCCCATCGCCGAGACGCTGCAGCTGATGCGCTTCGCCGAGCTCGAGGAGGGCGACATCCGCCTCTCGGCCGCGGGACGGCGCTTCAACGACGCCGAGGTCGACATGCGCAAGCGCCTGTTCGGCGACCACCTCATCACCTACGTGCCGCTCGCCGCGCGGGTCAAACGCGTGCTCGACGAGCGGCCCTCCCACACGGCCCCCGCGTCCCGCTTCCGCGAGGAGCTCGAGGACTACATGTCGGAGGACTACGCCGACCGCACCCTGCGCACGGTCATCTCGTGGGGCCGCTACGGCGAGCTCTTCGCCTACGACGAGTCGACCCAGCAGTTCAGCTTGGAGAACCCGAGCTGAGGGGCTGACCGTCAATGTGCTCGATTAGCCAACAGAGACATTGGCGAGGTCTGCTTCCGGACTCCCCCCTCGCTAGCCTCGGAGCTATCGTTGCAAAATTCAAGACTGATGCAACGGCCGGACAGCCCTGCCTTACCAGACGTTTAGGCGTTGCAATGTCCGGTGCGAACCCCGGCTATGGCCGATAAAGGCCTAGAAACAGGTCGCCAAACAGCTGAGGCCATGGCCTTTTGCTAGGATCAGGTCCGCCCGAATCAGCGGTCATTGTCCGAATGCAATGCTAGTTCATCAGGTGGGTATCCAGCTTGCGGGCAGGATCGCGAGAGAGCGGCCGGATGTTGCCGTCACAACGTACTCAGGTGCTGCCGGCCGACATGCCCGCCACAGTGCGGCTGCTGCCGAAGCCGGTGAGTGTGCTGCGGTTTCGAGAAGTGGCGAGCAAGACGGGCGCGAGCGTCGGGCTGCGACTATGGCGATAGTGGCGGGGGTCGGTCATCATGGCCGCTACCCCCTAGCAATTCGCGAAGATGACTCATCTCTCGAGAATGGCGGAATGAAGATCCTATACCGCCAAATATTGGTTATTTATTTGCTATGACAATTAGCAGGATCACAGTAATTACCTGTATTGTCTTCGCAATGCCTCCACTCAAAAGGTCCACCACAGTATTTATCCTTAAATCCTAGAAATTTTTCTCTGTTTGTCCCAACCATCAACAGAAATTCATCAAACTGATCTTCCGTAAGGCAATTTTTACTTTTCCATAATACATACTGGCGAGACCCCCCTATTTCACGATTAGCCTCTCCTGAAATTCTTCTTGTACATCTTTCGGGATTACACCTCCAAATTTTGCGTCAATGACTTTCATAATCAAAGATGTATCTTGACGTGATTCGTCCATATCAAATGCTCCTGCCAGTAATTTATAGAGCTGATGCCTATCTGATTTTCCAATGGCACTCTATTCCGGTGCTCAGTGAGTAGACAAGCGCATTTCGTCTCAGCGCATCACCCGACTGGGGAGCTGCTACCAAAGCCGATTAGCGTGAGCAGGTTTTAGGACGCGGCGAACAAGACAGGCGAAAGCGCCAGACGGCGGCCGTGCCGTTCGTGGTAAGGTGTCAAAAGGGAACCCTTCTGCTTTATCCACGACGATAGCCGCTAGGCGTCAGACGGGCTGGCATATTGGACGGGAGCTACTATATTATAGCATCAGCATAGGAGTAGTATTCATGGCCAGATGCACGGCACCGGTAAGAGGGCACACAGGGGGCGGCGCGGCGAACTGCCCCGCCTGTAGTGCTAAATGGGGCCGCAGCAGCTTTGGCGGTTATGGCTCCAGTTATAGCTATTCATCGTCGCCGTCGTCATCTTACACATCATCTGGTGGCGGCGGGAGCCGAGGAAGTAGCGGATCAAGCAAAACCTCTAGGCCTAGGTGGGCGCGAGCTAGTTCAGGCGTATGGTACAAACCCGCTGAAGTGCGGGAACTTGAACCTGTACGTGAGCAGGTCGAACGGCGGGCAACTGTACCGGACCTCCGGGACGTGTTTCTTTGCCATGCCTGGGACGACCGGCAGGGGCCTGCAAAGGAATTGCATGATCTGCTAAAGGCTCGAGGAGTGAAGGTCTGGTTCAGCGAGAAAGATATTGCGCTAGGTGAACCGTTTCTTCGCGAGATCGACCGAGGATTGGCAAAATCGCGGGTTGGTATCGTGTTGGTGACGCCGAACTTCCTGAAGCGGATTCATGGCCACAGCATCGCCGACAAGGAACTCTCGGTTCTGCTCCACGGTGGCAAGCTCGTCCCCATCATCCACGGCACCACCTTCGCCGAACTCAACGAAGAAAGTCCCATGCTGGCGTCGCGCAACGGGCTCAATACGGCAGAAGACAGCATGGCCGAAGTCGCGACCAAGCTTGCTGACCTGGTTGCCGTCTAGGTTTAGAGGACGTGGGACCAAGCCGGGTGAGTTACTTGCAAAAGCTCCCTTTGAACGGCCCTAACGCACGCTCACGCCAATCACCGGCATGCCGTCTGGGGGCAGTTCTTCGCTTGTGTTCCGCCACCTAATGCTTTCAGGATCGACCCACACGCGGGCAGTCCGTCTGTCAGACTTCACATACTCGGGTCTATAAAACAGCCGACTAGCCATCGTAATAACGGTGTTTTCAAATCTAAAGCGCGGTGTCGGAGCTTTTGGGATTTCCGGTTCAGGCATTTTGGACTTGAAATTCGCGCATAGATCGGGAATGCGCCCATACTTAAAAGATGATCCTACAACTTTGTGAGCAAACTCATTACGTACTTTCCTGATGTAATCGCAGTCGTGCCGCTCAATCTCCTCGATCAGACCCAAAGCAAAGCAGGTTTCTATTCGAGCTGAGAAACTACCAAGCGGAGCGTTTTTTCCCATCAGTATGTCACGGGCTGATGCCTCTTTTAGAAAGAAGGCCGCTAGCGTCTCTGAAAGCTTTTCATCGATAAAGGCTGCACCGACTAAAGCGAGACCTCGATCACTTTCCATTCTGATCTGCTGTAGGAAAGCGGAAAACTCCTTTAGATCGTCAGGTCGCATAGGCTGTAGCCCGTTTGATAGTCGCCCGGAGCGTCTTCACGTCCACGCCATAGATTCGCGCGACTAAGCGGGCGGGTTCGTCGACCGCGATCCTGGCGCGCGCCTCGGCGATCTGCTGGCCGTTAAGCTTGCGCGGTCGGCCGAGATGCCGGCCGGCGGCCTTGGCGGCGGCAATGCCCTGCTCCTGCCGGCGGCGGGTGCGGCGGCGCTCGTGGGCAGCGAACGACGCCATGATGCCCGCGATTAGGCCGCCGTCGTCGTTGCGAATGTCGAGGGCCGGCATGGCGAGGATGCGGAGCGCGATGCCGCGCTTGGTTAGCTCGTCCATGAGCATGATGACCTCGTCTGTCGAGCGGCCGAGTCGGTCGATCTCGGTCACGATCAGGTCGTCACCGTCGATTAGGTGGGCTAAGAGTCCGTCCAGGCGCGACCGCGCCTTGACGCCGATTTGCGTCTCCTCGATTACCTCACTGCATGCCTCGTGGCCAAGCGCGATACGCTGCCGATCGAGGTTCTGATCTTCGGTCAAAATTCGAGCGTATCCGTATCGCACTTTCTTCCTGCACCTTTTGTCCCTGCATAGTGCATTGAATTGCTAGGGTTGTAGATAGAGAAAAAAGGTAGACCTTTCTTTCGTTCCATGCATCCGCGTGTGGTGGTCGTGGTGTTCACTGCAGCCGGAGTGTCCGCTTTCGGCATCTAATCGGATGACCGTTCTCTACCCCAAAGCGGACCCCCACAACGTCCTGCCTTCCTGACGACCACCGCGGTCGGCCGAGACGACCCGCCTCACGCCACCAGGGCGGTGGGCGGCGCGAGCTCCGGCAGGACGGCGTCGGGCGACAGGATGGGCCGCGGCCTCCACTCGCCCCGGTCGATCGTGCCGATCTGCCCGTCGATCTGCCCCATCACGTAGCGCGAGAACGGGCCGAGGTGGATGTAGAGCGCCGCGATCCGCATCACGGAGGGGAGGGCGCCGGGGTTCACCCGGGCCATGTGCAGCACCAGCGACCACACGTGCGGCCGCATGTCCGGCCGGTGCAGCGTGATCGCCGTCATCAGCCGCACGAAGCGCCCGAGGTCGCGGCCCACCGCGCGCAGGGCGGCGCCGCGGGGCAGGGTGGGGCACCGCAGCGCCTCGCCGAGCCGGCGCAGGCGGCCGAAGAAGGCGGCCGGCGCATAGACGGCGCCCAGCACCTGGCGGTAGTCGTCGAGCGCCTCACGGCGCGGACGCTTGGTGATGAAGTTGAGCCCCGCGGTGCACTGGTCGCCGTTCACCGTCCCGTCGTCCGTGCTCTGCTCGGGTTCGAACAGCCGGCCCTCGCGGTGCAGGCGGCGGGTCAGCTGCGTGTTGGGCAAGGCATAGAGCAGGCCCGCCATGGCGACGGGGATCGCGGCCTCCTCGATCAGCGCCGCCATCGCCCCCGAGATGCTGCCCTTCTCGTTGTCGAAGCCGACGATGAAGCCGGCCACGACGAAGATGCCGGCGCCGTAGATGCGGTGGATGCTCTCGCTGAGGCTGCGCCGGGTGTTCTGCTTCTTCTGCATCAGCACCAGCGTCTCGGGATCCGGGCTCTCGATGCCGACGAACACGGCGAAGAAGTTGGCCTCGCGCATCAGGGTCAGGAGGTCGCCGTCGTCGGCGAGGTTCACCGAGGCCTCGGTCGAGAACTCGAACGGGTAGCCGTGCGCCCGCTGCCAGGCCGCCAGATGCGGCAGGAAGGCTTTGACGGCCTTCTTGTTGCCGATGAGGTTGTCGTCCACGAAGTCGATGTGGCCCCGGTAGCCGAGCTCGAAGAGCCGGTCCAGCTCGGCCAGCATCTGCGGCGTCGTCTTGGTGCGCGGCGAGCGGCCGTAGAGCTCGATGATGTCGCAGAACTCGCAGGTGAACGGACAGCCGCGCGAGAACTGCACGCCGACGTGCAGGTAGTCGGTGAAGCGCAGGAGGTCGAAGCGGGGGCTGGGGGCCGCGGTGACGTCGGCCTTGAAGCGCTGCCCCTCGAAGGTGCCCGACCGCTCGCCGGCCCGCCAGGCGGCCACGAAGGCCTCGAGCAGTCCCTCGGCCTCGCCGAGCACCCGGAAGTCGGCGCGCGCGTAGGGCTCGGGGGTCGAGGTGACGCCGGGGCCGCCGACGACCGCGGGCTTGCCGTAGCTGTGGGCGAGGTCGATGATCGCGAGCGTGTCCCATTGCTGGACCATCATGCCGCCGGTCATCACCATGTCGGCCCATTCGAGGTCGGCGGCCTCGAGATCCTCGGTGTTGCGGTTGACGAGGCGCACCGTCCAGGACGGCGGCAGCATGGCGGCGACCGTCATCAGCCCCAGCGGCGGCCCGGGATATTTCGCGCCGACCACGTCGCAGGTCGCCTGGTAGTTCCAGAACGAATTGGCGTTGAACAGCGGAAACACCATCAGCACGTTGCAACGGTCGGTCATGCGGGGATCCTGTGAGCCGCCGCCATCTTACACGGGAGCGCGGCGTCCGGCATGACAATCGCGACGACCCCGCCTGGCCGTGATAAGGGAGCCACGGTGAAGCCCATGGCCCTCCTCCTTCTATCCATCGCCTGCGCGGTGTTCGTCGCCGCGGCGAGCGGCGCCAAGGCGTGGGCGCTTGCGCCGGGCATCCCCATGCTGGTCGCCACGCTGGTGCTCTACACGGTCGGCAACCTGATCATGCTGGTGCTGGTGCGCCAGGTCGGCATGGCGGCGGCCTTCAGCCTGTCGGGGGTGCTTCAACTCGTCGCCGTCAACCTTCTCGCCATCTTCGCCTTCGGCGAGAGGATCGGCGTCGTCCAGGGGGTGGGCCTTGCCCTGGCGGTGCTCGCGGTGGCGCTGATCACGCTCGGGCCGGCCCTGAGCTCCTGATCGCCCTAGCGGGACTGCTCCAGCACCACGATCCTGCGGTCCTCCGGAAGGCGGCCGGGCTCGAGATCGAGTGAGGGGGAGCCGGCCCGCAGGACCGTCTCGGGCGGATGCCGGCCGAGGAAGGTCTCGACCGGCTCGATCCGGAGCACCCCGCGCGGGTGCCAGTAATGCATGGGAACGACCACCCGCGGCCCGATCGCCTCGATGGCGGCATCGAGGTCGTCGAGCGCGATGGTGGCATGGGCTCCGGCGAGCGCGAACAGGACGTCCACCTGGCCCGCGAGCGCTTCCAGCTGCTCGGGCGGCACGGGGTTGCCCGTATCGCCCATATGCAGCACCCGCAGCCCGCCGATGGTGAACAGCGACATCGCGTTGGCGTCCGGGTCGCGGCGGAAGTCGAAGGTGAGGCTTTCGGTCGCGGGAAAGGCGCGGATCGGGATGCCACGGATCGTCAAGCCCTCGGGCGGCACGTCTAGCAGGGCGTCGATCACGGTGGGGTCGCCCCGCACGTGGCTCGGGTCCGAATGGAAGCGGTCCGTCGCCGAGCTCATGAGGACGATATCGGCCGCCTCATTGATAGGCGCGAACCCCGAGCCTTTCGGCCCCGGCGTGTAGGGGTCCGTGACCAGGCTGACGTCGGGCGTCTCGAGCCGGAAGCTCGCATGGGCGTAGAAGGTGATCTTCATGAGGGATGGCCCTGACGGTCCTGCGTCGTCCCGGACAGGATAGCCGAACCCGCGGGATGCGGCAGCTAGGGAGTCGTGACCACGACCGGCACGCGCTCGGCGGGCGGGGTGTTGCGGCTGCGGCCGGTCCGCACGAGGCCGTCGATCATGACCATGCCGATGCCCGGCAGGTCGCCCAGCTCCACCGCCTCCAGCACCGTGCGCCCGGCGCCGTGCTGCGGCCGGTCGAGGAACACGAAATCGGCCGCGCGCCCGGGCTCGATCAGCCCGCGGTCCAGCGTCCGCATGCGCGCCGTGTTCCCGGTGCCAAAGCAGAACGCCTGCTCGGCCGGCACCTCGCCCAGGGCGGACAGCATGGCGATCATGCGCAGAATGCCGAGCGGCTGGACGCCCGACCCGGCGGGGCCGTCCGTGCCCAGGATCACCCGCTCGAGCTGGCCCATCTCGCGCGCCGTCCGCAAGGTGAACAGCGCCGCGCGCTCGTTGCCGTTGTGCACGATCTCG
>CAXUMV010000182.1:643-7357 GCA_964252065.1 uncultured Lichenihabitans sp. | reverse complement strand
GGCGGTTCTCGATGCCCCAGTGAGCTCGGACGGCGCGCGCGAAGAGCTTGGCGTTGACCCGAATTCCTTGGGCTCACCGTGGGGCGCAGCCATCTCGTCGGTTGGTGCCCTCGGTGTCGGCGCCCAACCACATCCACTTCATCGACGGGGCGGCCGGCGGCTACGCCATGGCGGCGCAGAGCCTGGGGCGCGCAGTGCCCCTAGCGTCGGGGAAAGGCGTATGACATCGTGGACAGCCCGGCGGGAGGTCAGACGCGGATGAGCATGGTGACGGCGGCGACGGGCAAGGATCCCGCCAAAGGCGACATCCTGCAGGTCGACGACCTCCGGGTGGCCTTCCGGCTGCAGGGGCGCGAGATCGACGTCGTCAAGGGCGTCTCGTTCCGCATCCCGGCCGGCAAGACCGTGGCGCTCGTGGGCGAGTCCGGCTCCGGCAAGACCGTTATCTCGCAGACCGTCATGGGGCTGCTGCCGAAATCGGGCATGGTCACGGGCGGCAGCATCCTGTTCAACGACCCCAAGACGCCCGGCGAGCCGGCGATCGACGTCACGCGCTTCGCCCGCGACGGCAAGTCCATGCGCTCGCTGCGCGGCGGGCGCATCGGCATGATCTTCCAGGAGCCGATGTCCTCCCTCTCCCCGGTGCACACCATCGGCAACCAGATCGAGGAGGCCTTGCGGCTGCACCAGCCCGTGGAGCACGGCAAGGCGCGCGAGGCGACCGAGCACATGCTCCACCTCGTGGGCTTCAAGACGCCCAAGCGCGCCTATTCCATGTACTCCTTCGAGCTGTCGGGCGGCCTGCGCCAGCGCGCCATGCTGGCCATGGCGCTGATCTGCCGGCCGGCGCTGCTGGTCGCCGACGAGCCGACCACCGCGCTCGACGTGACGATCCAGGCGCAGGTGCTGCAGCTCATGCGCGACCTGCAGCGCGAGCTCGGCATGGCGATCCTCATGATCACCCACGATCTCGGGGTCGTGGCCAACATGGCAGACGAGGTGGTGGTGATCTATCACGGCGAGGTCATGGAGGCGGGCAGCGCCGACGACATCTTCCGCCGGCCGTCCCATCCCTACCTCAAGGCCCTGATGAAGGCTGTGCCGCACTTCGACATGAAGCCGGGCGAGCGGCTCACGGCGCTGCGCAACGAGCGCGAGGATCTCTCGGCGCTGGCCGATGCGCGCAAGCCGCGGGCCGATCCCGCCAACGCCCCGCTCCTGTCGGTGCGCAACCTGCGCAAGATCTACAAGGTGAAGAGCCAGGGCTGGCTGCGGCGCAAGTCCGAGCCGTTCGTGGCGGTGGACGACGTCTCCTTCGACATCATGCGCGGTGAGTGCCTGGGGCTCGTGGGCGAGAGCGGCTGCGGCAAGACCAGCGTCTCCAAGCTGATCATGCGGGCCATCCGGGCGGATGGCGGCTCGGTGACCTTCAACGACGGGGCGAACGCCGTCGACGTGCTGGCGCTGCGGGGTGCGGCGGAACGCGACTTCCGGCGCCGGGTCCAGATGATCTTCCAGGATCCCGTGAGCTCGCTGTCGCCGCGCATGACGGTGCTCAACATCCTGAGCGAGCCGCTCGAGATCCACGGCAAGGGCTCGGGCGAGGAGCGGGTGCAGCGCGTCCAGTCGCTGATGAGCGCCGTCGGGCTCGACCGGCGGTTCCTCAACCGCTACCCGCACAGCTTCTCGGGCGGCCAGCGCCAGCGCATCGGCATCGCGCGCGCGCTGGCGCTCAACCCCGACCTCATCATCTGCGACGAGCCCGTCTCGGCGCTGGACGTGTCGGTGCAGGCGCAGGTCCTCAACCTCCTCAAGGATCTGCAGCGCGAGCTCGGGCTGACCTTCCTGTTCATCTCGCACAACCTCGCGGTGGTGGACTACGTGGCCGACCGCATCGCCGTGCTGGCCCACGGCCGCATCGTCGAGATCGCGCCGCGCGCGCTGCTGTTCCGCGATCCGGTGCACAGCTACACCAAGGCGTTGCTGGCCGCCGTGCCGTTCCCCGACCTCGACCGCCCGCTCGATTTTGCAAGGCTGACGGGCAAGAGCGCGTCCGACCCCACCAAATGGGCCAAGGCCTTCCAGGACGAGGGGCGGCCGGAGCTCCTGAAGCCGATCGACCTCGGCGGCGGCCATGTGGTGCTGGCAAGGCCCGAAGCCGACGTGCGGGACCTGGCGGCGTGAGGGCGCGGCGGGCCCTGCTGGCCGCCATCGCGCTCTGCGGCCTCGCGGGCGCGGCGCTGGCCGAGACGCCGGCCCCGCAGGAGACCCCGTTCTTCGCCGAGGCGGTCACGGCCGGCAAGCTTCCCCCCGTGGCGAACCGCCTGCCCGGCGTGCCGCGCGTCGTCGACCTGCCGGGCATGAAGCGCGAGACCGGCAGCCAGGGCGGCACCTGGCGCATGCTGATGAGCGACCAGCGCGACCTCCGCATGATGACCGTCTACTCCTATGCGCGGCTCGTCACCTTCGACGAGACGCTGCACGTGGTGCCGGATATCCTGGAAAGCGTCGAGATTAAGGACGACAAAGTGTTCACGCTCCACCTGCGCGAGGGGCACCGGTGGTCCGACGGGGAGCCGTTCACGGCCGAGGACTTCCGCTACTGGTGGGAGGACGTGGCCAACAACAAGAAGCTCTCGCCGTCCGGCCCGAACGCGGCGCTCCTGGTGAGGGGCAAGGGCCCGGCCTTCGACATCCTTGATCCCCTGACGGTGCGCTACAGCTGGGACGATCCCAACCCGGCCTTCCTGCCGGCGCTGGCCGGAGCCCAGCCGGTCTACATCTTCATGCCGTCCCACTACCTGCGGCAGTTCCACCCGAAATACGCCGACAAGGACAAGCTCGACGAGGCGGTCAAGACGGCGCACGTGGCCACCTGGAGCTCGCTGCACGAGCGCATGTCCCGCCAGTACCGCCCCGAGAACCCCAACCTGCCGACCCTGGAGCCCTGGCGCAATACCACCGCCCCCCCGGCCGAGCAGTTCACCTTCGAGCGCAACCCCTACTTCCACCGCATCGACCAGGCGGGGCGGCAGCTGCCCTACATCGACCGGGTGACGCTGTCGCTGTCCACCCCCTCCCTGATCCCGGCCAAGACCGCCAGCGGCGATTCCAGCCTGCAGGCCCGCTATCTCAGCTTCGAGGACTACACCTTCCTCAAGCAGAACGAGGAGATGAACAGCTACGCGGTGCGCCTGTGGGAAAGCAGCCAGGGCTCCTACGCGGCCCTGATGCCGAACCTCAACGCCGCCGACCCCGTCTGGCGCGGGGTCGTGCGCGACGTCCGGTTCCGGCGGGCCCTGTCGCTCGGCGTCAACCGCCGCGACATCAACCAGGCGCTGTTCTTCGGCCTCGCCCGGGAGAGCGGCAACACCGTGCTGCCCCAGAGCCCGCTGTTCGAGACCCGCTATGCCACGTCCTGGTGCGACTTCGACCTCGGCCAGGCCAACCGGCTGCTCGACGAGGTGGGTCTCGCCAAGCGGGGCGCGGACGGCATGCGGCTGCTGCCCGACGGCCGGCGCGCCGACATCGTGGTGGAGACCGCGGGCGACAACAACGACTTCGTGGACATCATGGAGCTGATCGGCGACGACTACGCCAAGCTCGGGCTGCGCACCTTCGTCCATCCCTCCCAGCGCGACGTGTTCCGCCAGCACATCGCCGACGGGCGGACCGTCTTCTCCATGGGGCCGGGCCTCGACAACGGGGCGCCCACCCCCGCCATCGCGCCCGAGGCGCTGGCGCCCCGCACCGACGCCCAGTTCCAGTGGCCGCGCTGGGGCCTGTTCGCGCAGTCCGACGGCCACGAGGGCGACAAGATCGACATGCCGGAGGTGCAGGAGCTCGACGAGCTCTACCGCCAGTGGCGCCGCTCGAGCGGCCCGGACGAGCGCAAGGAGATCTGGGCCAAGATGCTGTGGATCAACGCCGATCAGGTGTTCACGATCGGCGTCGTCAACGGCACCAAGCAGCCCGTGGTGGTGTCCAACCACCTGCGCAACGTGCCCGACAATGCTCTCTACGGCTTCGAGCCGGGCGGCTTCTTCGGCATCTACATGCCCGACACCTTCTTCTTCGACGACGCGGCGAGGGGCTGACATGCTGTCCTATGTCATCCGTCGCATCGCCATCATGATCCCGACGCTGTTCGCCACCAGCGCCATCATCTTCGCCGTCATGCTGCTGTCGCCCAGCGACTACTTCTCCAACTACGCCGCCGAGATGCAGGCGCAGGGCGAGAAGGTGGATGCGACGCGCATCGAGTTCATGAAGAAGGAGTACGGCCTCGACCGGCCGCCCATCGAGCGGTATTTCCGCTGGATCGGCGGCTTCGCGGTCGGCAATTTCGGCTATTCGTTCGAGTACCAGATGCCGGTCGCCAAGGTGGTGGGCGACCGGCTCTACCTCACGATGCTGCTCTCCTTCGGCACGATCATCTTCACCTGGATCGTCGCCTTCCCGATCGGGGTCTATTCGGCGACCCACCAGTATTCCATCGCCGACTACGGGCTGACGACCCTGGGGCTGCTCGGCCTCGCGATCCCGCACTTCCTGCTCGCGCTGCTGTTCCTCTATTTCGCCAACGTGTGGTTCGGCCTGTCCATCGGCGGGCTCATGGATCCCAAATACTTCAACCAGCCGATGAGCGGCGAGAAGGCCTGGTCCATCCTGGCCCATCTGTGGATCCCCGTCGTGATCATCGGCACCGCCGGCACGGGCAGCATGATCCGCACCATCCGGGCGAACCTGCTCGAGGAGCTGCAGAAGCAGTACGTGACGACCGCACGCGCCAAGGGCCTGCATCCCTTCCGGGCGCTCATGAAATACCCGTTCCGCCTCGCGATGAACTTCTTCATCGCCGACATCGGCAGCCTGCTGCCCTCGATCGTGTCGGGCGCCGAGCTCGTCGCGGTGGTGCTGTCGCTCCAGACCACGGGGCCGCTGCTGATCCACGCGCTGCAGACCCAGGACACCTATCTGGCGGGCTCGTTCCTCATGTTCCTCGCGACGCTCACCATCGTCGGCGTCCTGATCTCCGATCTCGCGCTGGCCTTCCTCGATCCGCGCATCCGCCTGCAGGGGGGGTCACGCTGATGAACGCGCCGTTCGCCAAGCCGGGCGCCCCGCTCGCCCACTTCGTCTCGCAGGAGCCGTTCGACCCGCAATCGGTCGCCAAGCTCTCGCCGGCGCAGGAGCGGATCTATCTCGCCTCGCAGTGGCAGCTGATGTGGTGGAAGTTCAAGCGCCACCGCCTCGCCGTGGTGGCGCTCGTGTTCCTGTGCGCGCTCTACGCCACCGTGCCGTTCTCCGAGTTCCTGGCGCCCTACGAATACGCCTCGCGCCACACGGACTTCATCCGCTCGCCGCCCCAGCGGATGCACCTGTTCCACGACGGGCGCTTCGTCGGGCCTTTCGTCTATGGCAGCGACTACCACCTCGACATGAAGACGCTTCGGCGCGTCTACGTGCCGGACGAGGCCAAGGTGCAGCCGATCCGCTTCCTGTGCCACGGCGATCCCTACCGGTTCTGGGGCGTGATCCCGGCCGACATGCACCTGATGTGCCCGGCCGAGGGCGGGACGCTGTTCCTGTTCGGCACCGACCGGCTCGGGCGCGACGTGCTCTCGCGCATCCTGACCGGCGCCCGCGTGTCGATGACCGTGGGGCTGATCGGCATCTCGATCAGCTTCTGCCTCGGCCTCGTGGTGGGGGGGCTGGCGGGCTACTACGGGGGCTGGTTCGACATGCTCAGCCAGCGCCTGATCGAGATCGTGCACTCGATCCCCCATATCCCGATCTGGCTCGCGCTCGCGGCCATCATGCCCGTGACCTGGAGCCCGATCCTGGTCTATTTCGGCATCACGGTGATCCTCGGCCTCATGGACTGGACGGGGCTCGCACGCGCCGTGCGGGCCAAGCTCTTCGCCCTGCGCGAGGAGGACTACGTCATGGCCGCCAAGCTGATGGGCGCCCGCACCCCGCGCATCATCGCCCGCCACCTGCTGCCCGGCTTCATCAGCCACCTCATCGCCTCGGCGACGATCACCATTCCCTCGATGATCCTGGGCGAGACGGCGCTGAGCTTCCTGGGCCTCGGGCTCCGGCCGCCCATCGTTTCCTGGGGCGTGATGCTGAACGAGGCCCAGAACATCAACGTGGTGGTGCTCTACCCTTGGCTGATGCTGCCCGTGGTGCCCGTGATCCTGGTCATCCTCGCCTTCAACTTCCTGGGCGACGGCATGCGCGACGCCGCGGACCCCTACCACGCCTGACGGCCTCCCCGGGCGGGCGATGCGGATCGGCTTCTACGCGCCCCTGAAGGCGCCGGACCATCCCGTGCCGTCGGGCGACCGGCAGATGGCGCGGCATCTCATGGCCGCCCTGGGCGCGGCCGGGCACGAGGTGGAGCTCGTCTCGCGCCTCAGGAGCTTCGCGCCGCGGCCGGACGCCCCCGCGCTGGAGCAGCTTCGCCTGGCGGCCGCGACGGAAATGGACCGGCTCGCCGCCGCCTGGGCCGATCCCGCCCGACGGCCCGACCTCCTGTTCACCTACCATCTCTACTACAAGGCGCCCGACCTCCTCGGCCCTCCGCTCGCGCGGCGCTTCGCCCTGCCCTACGTGACCGCCGAGGCGACCCTCTCGTCCCGCAGGTCCACAGGTCCATGGGGTGAGCGGCAGGCGCTGGTGGCGGAGGCCGTGGGGGCCGCGGCGCTC
>CAXUMV010000182.1:0-633 GCA_964252065.1 uncultured Lichenihabitans sp. | reverse complement strand
CAACATCTGCTTCACGGCCCGCGACCGCGACGGCCTTGCGGGAACCGCGCCCCCCCAAAACCTTCTCGACCTGCCGCCCTTCATCGACGCTGCCGCCTTCGCGCCCGCCGGACCGCGGGCGGACGGTCCCGTGCGGCTCGTCACGGTGGCGATGATGCGGCCGGGCGACAAGCTCGACAGCTACCGCGTCCTCGCCGCCGCGCTCGACCGCCTCGCCGCGCTCGACTGGCATCTCACCATCGTGGGCGACGGGCCGGCCCGCGCGGAGGTCGCGGCCGCCCTGGCGGGCCTGCCGGCGACGCGCGTGCGTTGGGCCGGCGCCGTGCCGACTGATGCCGTGGCGGTGCTCCTTCGCGAGGCGGACGTGATGGTCTGGCCGGGGTTCGGGGAAGCCTTCGGGGTCTGCTATCTCGAGGCCGAGGCCTGCGGCGTGCCGGCCGTCGCGGTCCGCAACGCCGGGACGCCCAGCGTCGTCGAGCACGAGGCGACGGGGCTCCTCACCGGCCCGGATCCGGTGGACTACGCGGCCGCGATCGCGCGCCTCGTCGGCGACCCCGCCCTGCGCGCCCGGCTCGGCGCCACCGCGGCCGCCACGGTCCGCCGCCGGCACAGCCTGGAGTCCGCCGTCCGCGT
>CAXUMV010000181.1:5016-7376 GCA_964252065.1 uncultured Lichenihabitans sp. | reverse complement strand
GACCCGGCAGAAATCAAGTTACAAGGTGCCCGACAGGGCGGATGAGGGGACTCGCAAGCCTGAGGATCCCCTCATCCGGCCTTCGGCCACCTTCTCCCGCGCGCGGGAGAAGGGCCTGATCATGGACGGCCCGCTTCTCCCCGCGCTCGCCGCCATCGTGGGGGCGGCCCATGTCGTGACCGACCCGGATGCGCTCGCCCCGCACCTCGTCGAGCCGCGCAAGCTTTACGCGGGCGCCGCGCTTGCGGTGGTGCGGCCGGGCTCGACCGCCGAGGTCGCGGCCGTCCTCGAGCGCTGCCATGCGACCGGCACCCCCGTGGTCACCCAAGGGGGCAACACGGGGCTCGTGGGCGGCCAGACCCCGTTCGAGCACGGCCGCGAGATCGTCCTGTCGCTGACCCGGCTCGATGCGGTCCGGGCCTGCGATCCCGCCTCCGACGCCATCACGGTCGAGGCCGGCGTGACCCTCGCGCGCGTGCAGGCCGAAGCCGAGGCCGTGGGCCGCCTCTTCCCGCTGTCGCTCGCCTCGGAGGGTAGCGCCACGATCGGCGGCAATCTTGCGACCAATGCCGGCGGCACGGCCGTGCTCGCCTACGGCAATGCCCGCGACCTCGTGCTGGGGCTCGAGGTGGTGCTGGCCGACGGGCGGGTGATGAACGGCCTCGGCACGCTGCGCAAGGACAATACGGGCTACGACCTCAAGCACCTGTTCATCGGCTCCGAGGGCACGCTCGGGGTGATCACCGCGGCGAGCCTCAAGCTGTTCCCCGTGCCGCGCGGGCGGGACACGGCGTTCGTGGGGGTCGCCGATCCCGACGCCGCGCTTCGGCTGCTGACGCTCGCGCGGGAGCGCGCCACCGTCACGACGTTCGAGCTGATGCCGCGGCTTGCGATCGAGTTCGTCACCCGCCACAGCCCCCAGCGCGACCCGCTCGCAGGGCGCTTTCCCTGGGCGGTGCTGATCGAGATCGTGGGGGCCGCGGCGACCGGGCTCGAGGGCACGCTGATGGCCCTGCTGGCCGAGGCCGCGGAGGCCGGCCTCGTCGGGGACGCGGCCCTGGCGACCTCGCTCGACCAGCGCAACGCCTTCTGGGCCGTGCGCGAGACCATCCCGCTGGTGCAGGCCCGCGAGGGCGGATCGATCAAGCACGATGTCTCGGTGCCGGTCGGCGCCGTCCCGGCCTTCATGCGGGACGCCGAGGCCGCCGTCAGGGCCCGCATGCCGGACGTCCGGATCTGCTCCTTCGGCCATGTCGGGGACGGCAACCTCCACTACAATCTCACCCAGCCGGCGGGCGCCGACACGGCCGCCTTCCTGGCGCGCTGGGGGGAGATGAACGAGGTGGTCCATGCCGTCGTGGCCCGGCACGGCGGCTCGTTCGCGGCCGAGCACGGCATCGGCCGTCTGAAGCAGGCGGAGCTCGCCCGCACCAAGGATCCCGTGTCCTACGCTCTGATGGGCGACCTCAAGCGCATGCTCGACCCCCGCAACATCCTCAATCCGGGCAAGGTGGTCGGGTGAGCCGGCGGGCCCCGCTCAGGCCGCCTCGACCGCGGTGGTGTCCTCCCCGCGGGCAGCCCGCAGGAAGGTCAGCAGCGAGCGCCTGATCCGGTCGGGATCGAGATCCTGGACGATGAAGACCAGCCGCGAGCTGCGGTCGTCGTCGGGCCAGGCGTCGAGGTGGACGGGCGGATGGATGACGCTCTGCACCCCGTGCAGCACGATCGGCCCGGCCGCATCGGGGACGTCGAGCAGTCCCTTGACCCGCAGCACGCTGGGCCCGTGGCGGTGCAGCAGGCTGGTCAGCCAGACCCCGAAGGCGGTCCAGTCGACCGCCTCCTCGAGGCGGAGCGAGAAGGAGCGGATGGCGCCCTCCGGGGTCGCCTCGCCGCCACCGCTCTCCGCGTGGGCATGCGAGGCCATGGCGGCCGAGGGTCCGGCGCGCCGGAACCAGCGGCCGGCCTCGGCCAGCCTGGTCTCCGGATCCGCCAGCCCTTCGACGATCAGGGCCCGCGGGTCGAAGCCCGGCGCATGGACATCGAGGACGAGGCCCGTCGGGTTGAGGGCGTCCAGTCGGGACCGGAGCAGCCGGATCGCGTCCTCGCCGGCGACGTCGCTCTTGGTCATCACGAGGCGGTCAGCGGCGGCGGCCTGGCGGCGGGCCTCCTCGTGGGTGCGAAGCTGCGCCCCGCCATGCACCGCATCGACCGTCGCGACGCATTTGTCGAGCCGCAGCTGGTGCTTCAGCATGGGGTCGAGATCGAGGAGGCGCAGGATCGGGGCGGGATCGGCGAGCCCCGTGGTCTCGATCACGACCCGCTCGAAGGCCGGCAGGCCCCCGCCCTCGCCGCGGCCGGCA
>CAXUMV010000181.1:3377-5006 GCA_964252065.1 uncultured Lichenihabitans sp. | reverse complement strand
GAGCTCGCGCAGCGCGTCGGCGACCTCGGGCGGGATGAGCTCGCGCAGGCCCTGCTGCAGATCGGCCTGCAGGGCGCAACAGATGCAGCCGTTCTGCAGCACGAGCGCGCTCCCGTGCACGGCGCGGACCAGGAGGTGGTCGAGCCCGATCTCGCCGAACTCGTTGATCAGCACGGCCGTGCCCGCCATGTCGGGCGCCGACAGGATCCGCTTCAGCAGGGTCGTCTTGCCGCTGCCGAGAAAGCCGGTCAGCAAAGTGACGGGCAGCCGAGCGTCGCCGAGGCGCACCGGCCCTACAGCCCGGCGAGCAGGCGGTCGTCGAGCGGGTCGACCGCCGCAAGGCCGATCCGCTCCACCACAGTCCACACATGGGCGAGGCTGTCCACCACCTCGCTGCGGCCGGTCGGTCCGCGCAGCACCAGGGTCCCGCAATCGGCGAGCTGGCTTCGGTTCGCCTTGAGCAGGAGGTTGACGAGGTGGATGCGGCGCTGGCGCTCCGCCCCGCGCGTCAGCCCGGCCCGGTGGCCGATCCCGTCCCGGTTGTCGACCCGGTCGATCCAATCGGGACCGCCGCCGAGGACGCCGCATGCGCCGCACATCTCGCGCTGCTCCGTCTTCGAGCTCGGGCGCAGCGTGCCGCAGCCGGCCGGGTTCCGCAACGATCCATCGCGGCCGCGTTACCGGACCGGGTCGGCACGGGGCCGCAGGCGCCAGGCGGCCGCCGCCCCGCCCGCCATCAGCACCGCGGTTCCCAGGAAGACGGCACGCATCCCCAGATGTCCGCCGATGAGGCCGCCGGCGACCGGACCCGCGACCTGGCCGGCATATTGGGCCGAGATCGAGTAGCCCAGGATCGTGCCGACCGCGGCTGCCGGGACGGCATGGCGGATCACGCTGGTGATGCAGGGCAGCAGGCCGCCGAGCGCGAGGCCCATGAGGAAGCGCAGGGCGATGAGCTGCCACCCCGTCGCGACGAAGGCTTGCGGGATCAGCAGCGCCGCGCAGGCGGTCAGCGAGCCCGCGATCACCGGCCAGGGGCCGATGCGGTCGGCGAGGCGCCCGAGCCGGGGCGCCGACAGGATGCTGCCGAGGGCCGCCCCCGACATGACCAGGCCCGCCGTGATCGTGACCTGCCCGGCGGGCACAAGCGCCGCCACGTAGACCGTGATGATCGGCTCGATCGACATGGTGGCGAACATTAGCAGCGCTCCGCCGCCCAGCATGGCCAGCACGGGCCGCCGGTCCGGGATCGTGGCCCAGCCCGCATCCCCGCGGCGACGCAGGGCGCCGGGCCGCCGGTCCTCCCGGATCAGCGTCACGGTCGCGAGAAAGGCGAGGAAGATGACGCCGCCGACCAGGAAGAAGGTGTTGCGGATGCCGATCGCCTGCGGCAGCACGCCGCCGATCAGCGGGCCGACCAGGTTGCCGGCCATGATGCCGGCCGCCAGCGTGCCGAGCGCCCAGCCGGTGCGGGCCTTGGGGGACTGGGTCGCGACCAGGACGTTGGAGCCGGACGAATAGCCGCCGAGCAGGCCGATCAGCAGCCGCAGGGCGACGAGCTGCCAGACGGTCTGCACCAGCCCCATCAGCGACATCGCGACCGCCATGCCGAGGCTTGCGCGGATCAGC
>CAXUMV010000181.1:0-3367 GCA_964252065.1 uncultured Lichenihabitans sp. | reverse complement strand
CCCCCAGAGCGGCGCCACCAGACCCGCCGTGAGGAACGTCGCGCCGAACGCGATGCCCGACCATTGCACGATGGCCGCGGGATCGTGCACGCCGAGCTCCTCCACATAGAGCGGCAGGAACGGCAGCAGCAGCGTCATCGCCACGATGGTGGTGAAGGAACCCGCAACGCAGACCCAGAGATTGCGCTGCCAGTAGGGTGCGCCGTCCTCGTCCCGCGAGGGGCTCGGGGCGACCACCACCGCATCGTCCGCATCGAGCGGCGAGGGGACCACGGCCGGCTCCATGTCGGAAAAGGCGCCCGTCTCGGGATCGCCGGCCTGCTTGTCCTCGATCACGCCCTGACCCGCTCCGCCGTTCCGGCGCAACAGGCGCCGCCGCGCGGCACGGGTCAAGACGCCCAGCCGGCCTTTCGGCCCGGTTCGTTTGAACCAATCCCGCCGTCCAGGCGTAATCAGACCGAGTTCGGGAGACGTCCATGTTGCAGATGGCTGGGGTACGGCGCCAATTCGTCAAGGCGGCCATGACGGCCAAATTTCTCGAACGCGACGAAGAGCGGGCCCTTGCGGTCAGCTGGAAGGACAACCGGGACGAAAGCGCCCTGCACGAGCTGGCCTCGGCCCATATGAGGCTCGTGATCGCGCTCGCGGCTCGCTTCCGCCATTACGGCCTGCCGCTGGCCGACCTCATCCAGGAAGGCCATGTCGGGCTCCTCGAGGCCGCGGCCCGCTTCGAGCCCGAGCGGGAGGTGCGCTTTTCCACCTACGCGACCTGGTGGATCCGCGCCTCGATCCAGGACTACATCCTGCGCAACTGGTCGATCGTCCGCGGCGGCACGAGCTCGGCCCAGAAGGCCCTGTTTTTCAACCTGCGGCGCCTGCGGGCCAAGCTGAGCCAGAACCCCGGGGTGGGCGGGACGGCGAGCATGTTCAACACCATCGCTCTCGCGATCGGGGTCTCGCCCGCCGACGTCGAGCTGATGGACACGCGCCTGTCGGGGTCCGACGTGTCGCTCAATGCGCCGGTCAGCGACGGCGACAGCGTCAGCCAGAGCGAGCGGGTCGACTTCCTGGTCGACGACCGCCCCCTGCCCGACGAGACCGTCGGCGAGCAGATCGACAGCGACCGCCGGGTGAACTGGCTCAATGCGGCCCTGACCGTGCTGTCGGACCGCGAGCTGAAGATCGTGCGCGAGCGGCGCCTGGTTGAGGAGGCCGCGACGCTCGAAGCGCTGGGCTCGCGCCTCGGGATTTCCAAGGAACGCGTGCGCCAGATCGAGAACCGGGCCCTCGAAAAGCTCCGCAAGGCGCTGGCCCAGCACGACGAAACCCTCGCCCTTCCGCCCGCCCGCGCCGGATGATCGCCGATCGTACCCTTCTCCCGCTCTGCGGGAGAAGGTGGCCGAAGGCCGGATGAGGGGATCCTCGGTCCGTGAGTCCCCTTATCCGCCCTGACGGGCACCTTCTCCCGCAAGCGGGAGAAGGGCATAGTCCGTCGGCGTCCGTAGCGTGCTAGACCGCCGCGGGCAGAGGGAACGGCGCAGCGTCTTCATGGCCACGATCACCTTCGACCGGGTTTCGAAGCGCTTCGACATGGGCGCCGTGGCGCTCGATGCGCTCGACCTTGCGGTGGCGGACGGCGAGTTCCTGGTGCTGGTCGGGCCGTCCGGCTGTGGCAAGTCGACCGCGCTCCGCCTCGTGGCCGGTCTCGAGGATATCTCCAGCGGACAGTTGCTGATCGACGGGCGGCTGGCCAACCAGGCCAGCCCGCGGGCGCGCAACGTCGCGATGGTGTTCCAGTCCTATGCGCTCTACCCCCATCTCAGCGTCGCGGACAACATCGCGTTCGGGCTGACGGTCCGGGGCGTCCCCAAGCGGGAGATCGCTGCCAAGGTGGCCGAGGCCGCCCGCCTGCTGGAACTCGGCGACTATCTCCAGCGCCGCCCCGCCCAGCTGTCCGGCGGCCAGCGCCAGCGCGTCGCCATGGGCCGGGCGCTGGTGCGCGCGCCCAACGCCTTCCTGATGGACGAGCCGCTGTCCAACCTCGACGCGCGCCTGCGCGGCCAGATGCGCGGCGAGATCGTGGACCTGCAAAAGCGCACCGGCGTCACCACGCTCTACGTCACGCACGACCAGGTCGAGGCCATGACGATGGGCCACCGCGTGGCGGTGCTGAACCGGGGCGTGCTGCAGCAGCTGGCCCCGCCCCGCACCCTCTACGACCGGCCCCGAAACCTGTTCGTCGCCGGCTTCATCGGCTCGCCGGGCATGAACTTCGTGAACGGGCGGACGAGCGTCGAGGGGGGCGCCGGGGTGCTGCAGCTCGGCGAGCACCGCATCGCCCTGCCGCGGCCGGTCGGCGAGGCGACCGTCGTCGCCGGTCTGCGCCCCGAGGCGCTGCGCCCGACCGACGAGACGGCCGGCGCCCTGCCCGGCACCGTGGCGGTCGTCGAGGATTTCGGGGCCAGCGCCCTGGTCCATGTCGAGCTGCACGGCGCCCGGGTCACGACGGCGACGGACGACGGCTCGGACGATTTCACCGCAAGCCACCTGCGCCTGCGCGTCGTGCTCGAGGCCGGCACGGCGCCGCGGATCGGCGCCGCCGTGCGGCTCGCCCCCGACCCCGCCCGCCTCCACCTGTTCGAGGCGAGGACCGGACTGGCGCTCGCCTCATGACCGGCGCACGCCCCTGCCCCCGGTGGCCGAGGGGGACGCGATGACTCTCCTCGCCGTCCGCGCCGACCTCGCCGCCAGGGCGCCCGACATCGCGATCCTCGACCATGGGACGTCCACGGCCACGGTGGCAGAGGCCGCGGCGGTGCACGGGGTCGAGCCCGGCCGGATCGCCAAGACGCTGTCGCTGCGGGTCGGGGGCCGCGCCTTCCTGGTGGTGGTGCGGGGCGACGCGCGGCTCGACAACCGGAAAGCCAAGGCCGCGTTCGGCGGCAAGGCCAGCATGCTGGGTGCCGACGACGTCCTAGCCCTGACCGGTCATCCCGTGGGCGGCGTCTGCCCGTTCGGCCTCGCGACGCCGCTGCCGGTCTACTGCGACGTCTCGCTGAAGGCGTTCGCGACCGTCATCCCGGCCGCGGGTTCGACCAGCTCGTCGCTCGTGATCGCGCCGGACCGGATGGCGGCGCTGACCGGGGCCGCGTGGGTCGACGTGTGTCAGGAGACCGGGTGACGGCCCCGGCCGCACGCCTCGACGCGTTCGACGGACGGCGACCAGCGTCGCGGCACCGGCCATCAGCGACGCGCTGACCTTATCGGCGACCCGCATCGCCATGCCGTCGAGAAGCGGACGCCGGGCCTGGGCGGCCGCCGGCTCCCATGACGGATCGATCGCGCCGAGCGCGAGAAGCATCGTCGG
>CAXUMV010000180.1:7173-7384 GCA_964252065.1 uncultured Lichenihabitans sp. | reverse complement strand
AATCGCGAAGAGGCCATTTATCCAAGTCTTAAGCGGGGAACCCTAGTGTTGCCATCAGACAAAGTGAGTTGCGTTCGCGAGTTGTCCCATGGTGGATATGCATCGGCCCCGGGTGAAGTATGTGATCGGTCCGGACGGCAGCCCGCTCACCATCGCGGACCTTCCGCCGCCCTCGACCAAGCGCTGGGTCATCCGCCGCAAGGCGGAGGTC
>CAXUMV010000180.1:4010-7163 GCA_964252065.1 uncultured Lichenihabitans sp. | reverse complement strand
TGATCCTACTGGTACCCGGTAGCGTTGTGAGTAGCCGATGATCGAGATGTATCGCCCGAAGGTCAAATATGTGATCGGGCCGGACGGAAGTCCCCTGACGATCGCGGACCTGCCGCCCACATCGACCAAGCGATGGGTGATCCGGCGCAAGGCGGAGGTCGTGGCGGCCGTGCGGGGGGGCCTGCTGTCCCTCGAAGAAGCCTGCAGCCGCTATACCCTGACCGTGGACGAGTTCCTGAGCTGGCAGATGTCCATCGACCAGCACGGCTTGGCCGGCCTGCGGACCACCCGCATCCAGCATTACCGCCAGTAGGTGGTGCGAGCCTGTCGTCGGACGGCACGGCGCGAAGGCTGACGCGACAAACCGATCTGGCCGATGTCGTCTTCGCGAGCGCAGCGAAGCGATCCGTGGTCGAGCGCACCACGGTCGCCTGGATGGCCACGGCGCCGACGCGCCGAAAAAGCTCAGTGCCACTGGGTCGTGCAGCGCCCGTCGGCGATCTTGTAGGACGGCGGGTCGCAGGGCAGGCTGTCGTTGGGGCACTGCTTGACGCACAGCACCCCGGCGGCGGCGCTGAGACGCGGTTGGAAGCCCTCCGGCGGATCGTCGGTCCCCCCGCCGCTCCGCGCCTCGGATGCGAGCGGACGGGCCGAGGCCTGCACCGGCCAGCATGGGGCCAGCGAGGCCGCGACGGCAGCAATCATCACGATGGTCTTCATGGAGGCCTCGGGTCGCGAGCGGTGTCGCATCGTCAACCCGGATGCGCTCGCCCCCGTTCCGCCCGCATTTCAGAGGCTGTCGAGAAACCCAGGGCCGTCATCGCGAGCGAAGCGCGGCAATCCATCGTTCCATACGACGACCCTGGATCGACACGGCGTTTTGCACCTCGCGATGACAGCGGAGCGGTCGAGGCCGTCGTTGTCGGCGGGCTTCAGCGTGGCGCGAGGATCATGACCATCTGCCGCCCTTCCATGGACGGCTCGGATTCGACCTTGGCGATGCCGAGGGTCTCGGTCTTGACCCGGTCGAGCAGGCGATAGCCGATATCCTGGTGCGCCATCTCGCGGCCCCGGAACCGCAGCGTCACCTTCACCTTGTCGCCTTCCTCGAAGAAGCGGTGCACCGCCTTCATCTTGGTGTCGTAGTCGTGCTCGTCGATGCCGGGCCGGAGCTTGATCTCCTTGACCTCGACCACCTTCTGCCGCTTGCGCGCCTCGGCCGACTTCTTCTGTTCGAGAAAGCGGTACCGGCCGTAATCGAGGATCTTGCAGACGGGCGGGTTCGCGTTCGGCACGATCTCGACGAGGTCGAGCCCGGCCTCCACCGCGATCTGCTGCGCTTCAACCGTCTCGATCGTCCCGCGGTTTCGGCCTTCGGCGTCGATCAGCTGAACCTCGCGGACTCGAATGTCGGCATTGATGCGTGGTCCGTCTTTCTGCGGGACCGGGGCTGCTTTCATCGGACGGCGAATGGGGACACTCCTGTGATCGGGAAAACGGTGTCGCCCCCGCAGCGGCACTGCGAGGCAGACTAGCGATAGATGATGGCTCTTTCGGTCCTGTCAACAGGATTTGCGCAGCGCTCCCATGCGAAAGGCGCGCCGCGGCCCGCATCGGGGTGCTTTGTCGACCCGCTCGACATCGCGGTCGCGATTGGGCAAAGCTCCGCGCCGGGATCGGAGGATCGGTTCGCAGAAGGGGCACGGATGGTGGATACCGGGACAGCAGCCGCAGAAGACCTGCGCGGCATCCGTGTCTTCCTGGTCGAGGACGAGTCGCTGATCATGATGCTGCTCGAGGACATCATGGTCGACCTCGAATGCGAGGTGGCACGTTCGGCCCTGACCCTCAAGGAGGCGCTGGAGGCGGCCCTGACGGTCGACGCGCAGGCGGCCATCCTCGACATCAACCTCGCCGGCGACCCCATCTTCCCGGTGGCGGAGCGGCTCGCCGCGCGCGGCATCCCTCTGATCTTCGCCAGCGGCTACGGCGCGACCACGCTGCCCGACGCCTGGAAGGACCGCACGACCCTGCCGAAACCCTTTTCGGCCAACCAGGTGGAGGTGGCGCTGCGGACGGCGCTCGGCCTAGCGGCCGCATGAGCCACCCCTTCGCCACGCTCGACGTCTTCACCGACGAGGCGCTGGCCGGCAACCCGCTCGCGGTGGTGTTCGACGCCGACGACCTTAGCCCGGCGCGCATGCAGGCGATCGCCCGCGAGTTCAACCTGTCCGAGACCGCCTTCGTCCTGAGCTCGCGCGATCCGGTGAACTCGGCCCGCATCCGCATCTTCACGCCCGCGCGCGAGCTGCCCTTCGCGGGCCATCCGACGGTCGGCACGGCGGTGGTGCTCGCCGAGCGGCGGGCGCCGGAGATCATCGCGCGCCAGGATCTCTCCGTGGTGCTGGAGGAGGAGATTGGGCTCGTCACCTGCACGGTGCGCCGGCATCGCGGCATCACCCGGGCGAGCTTCAGCCTGCCGCGCCTGCCCGAGCGGCTCGGGGAGCCTCTCGATGCCGCCCTCGTGGCTGCGGCGCTCGGGCTCGATGCCTCGGACGTCGGCTACGCGGGCCACGTCCCCGCCCTCGTGTCGGCCGGGCTGCCGTTCGTCTGCGTGCCGGTGGCCGGGCTGCTGGCCGCCGGCCGCCTCGCCCCCGACCTCCGGGTCTGGAACCACGTGTTCGGCTCCCATGGCGTCTTCCTCTATACCCCCGAGACGACGCGGCCGGAGGCGCAACTCCACGCGCGCATGTTCGCCCCGAAGCTCGGGCTGGCCGAGGATCCCGCGACGGGATCGGCGGTCGCGGCCCTCTCCGGGCTGCTGGCCGAACTCGACGGCCTCGCCGATGGCGATCACACCATCGTGGTCGAGCAGGGCATCGAGATGGGCCGCCCCAGCCTGATCACCCTGGGGCTGGAGATGGCAGGCGGGCGCCTGGTCGCGGCTTCGGTGGGCGGCGCCGCCGTGCTGGTAGCGGAGGGAACCTTGGCCCTATGACGGCCCCGGCGGGCCCCGCCTACGCGGTCGAGGTGGTCGACGCCCTGGAGTGCCGGTACGACCCGACCCCATGGCGCTTCGCGGTCGAGCAGCGCGACGCCATCGCGCGGCACTGGGCCGAGGCCCTGCGCGCCCGGCCGACGCTTTTCAACGGC
>CAXUMV010000180.1:0-4000 GCA_964252065.1 uncultured Lichenihabitans sp. | reverse complement strand
TGATCCAGACGCAGGGCGCGGTGGAGCGGGGTGCCGCGGGAGCGGTGTTCCGCGCCGCCTACACCGACATCGACTTTGCGGCCTTCCTGGCCTGGCGGGACTGGAGCTTTCCCGCGGGCGGCGTGCGCAACGGCTTCGGTATGGCGGCGCTCCAGAGTGCCGAGGGCGTCTTCGTGCTGGGCGAGATGGCCCCGCACACGGCCAATGCGGGCCGCATCTATTTTCCCTCCGGCACGCCCGATCTCGGCGACGTCGACGGCGGCACGGTGGACCTCCTGGGGAGCATCCGGCGGGAACTTGCCGAGGAGACCGGCCTCGACACGGCCGCGCTCGACTTCGATCCCAGGATCACCGTCCTCTCCGATGCCGCGCGGGTCTGCTTCATGCAGCGCGTCCGATCGCGGGAGCCGGCCGCGGCCCTCAAGGCCCGGATCGAGGCGGCGCTCGCCGGCCAAGCGGCGCCCGAGCTCGCCCGCCTGCACCTCGTCCGCTCGGTGGCGGACCTCGCCCCGGCCATGCAGCCCTTCGTCGCCCAATATCTGCGGCTGGCCTTCGCTGCGGCTCAGCCCGGATAGCCGTGCCGGCGGCGCGAGTCGTGGACGAGGCGGCTCGCCTCGGCATCGCGCCCGGCCCGGCAGACCGTGTCGGCCCGCGCGATCTCGCCCGCGATCTGGTGGTAGACCTTGAGCCCGATGTTGCCGCTCGCGTAGTCGTTGTCCTGCACGGCTTTCCAGCGTGCGACGTCGCCGGCGCAGCCCTCGCCGTCGGGCATCTTGAAATCCTTGGGGGTGAAGGGCTGGGTGGCGTAGCTGCGGTCGGGGTCCTGCTGCGCGACGGCCCCTTGAGCGAGGAGCGGCAGCAGCGCCGCCGCGGCCCACCCGGCCACGACGCCGCGCCGCCAGAGCCCTTGCATTGCGGCCATTCTTGCCTCCTGATTCGTGGCGTCCGAACGAGCCCCGACAGTAGGGGGATCGCCGGCGGCCGAAAAGCCGCCGAAGGAGGCAGGCCATGGCATGGACATCGCGGGTCGCGGCGACGGCCGCCTTGCTGGCTCTGGCGGGTTCCGCCGGCGCGCAGGGCCGGTCCCATGTCGATGTGCTGCTGGTCCTGGCCGCCGACGTGTCCCGCAGCATCGACGGCCCGAAATTCGACCTGCAGCGCAAGGGCTACGCGACCGCGCTCAGCGATCCGCGCGTGCTGCAGGCCATCGCGTCCAACCCGGACCGGCGCATCGCGGTCGCCTTCGTGGAATGGGCCGGGGCCAGCTCGCAGAAGCTGGTGCTCGACTGGACCGTGATCGCCACCCCGGCCGATGCCGACGCCATGGCGGCGCGGATCCGGGAGGCGCCGCGCTCGTTCAGCGACCGCACCGCGATCGGCGCCGCCATCGACTTCGCCGCGGCGCAGTTCGACCGTGCGGGCTACGACAGCGCGCGCAGGATCATCGACATCTCGGGGGACGGGGCCAACAACAGCGGACCGGAGGTCGCGGCCTCCCGCGCCGCGGCGC
Organism: uncultured Lichenihabitans sp.; assembly: GCA_964252065.1. Taxonomy (GTDB): domain Bacteria; phylum Pseudomonadota; class Alphaproteobacteria; order Rhizobiales; family Beijerinckiaceae; genus Lichenihabitans. The sequence goes on along the minus strand of CAXUMV010000180.1, from coordinate 2,490 downwards.
TGGCGCATGGGGTCACGGCCATCAACGGCCTCGTGATCCTGAGCTCGAACGAGGGGCCGTCATACCTTGTGGAGCACACCCATCCGCCGGGCGGGCTCGCGGCCTACTACCGGCAGAACGTGACCGGCGGGCTGGCGAGCTTCGTCACCACCGCGGAGGGCTTCGAAAGCTTCGACCGGTCCCTGATCGCCAAGATCGTCGAGGAGCTCTCGTGACGGTAGAGGCCGCCCCCGCGCGACCGCGCATCGCGATCCACTACTGCACGCAATGCCACTGGTTGCTGCGGGCGGCCTGGATGGCGCAGGAACTGCTCTCGACGTTCGGGGCGGAGCTCGGCGAGGTGGCCCTGGTGCCCGCGACGGGCGGAACGTTCCGCATCGAGTACGGCGAGGTGGTGCTCTGGGAGCGCAAGCGCGACGGCGGCTTCCCCGAGGCCAAGGTCCTCAAGGGTCTCGTGGGGGACCATCTCGAGCCGGGGCGCGATCTCGGTCACAACGACCGCTGATCGCGTCCCGGTATCCTCGTCAGTTCCGCTCTCCGGTGCGCACCGCATGGCTGATCGAGGCGCGGTCGAGGCCGATGTCGTGCAGCGCCTCGTCGCCCAGCGCCCCCAGCGCACGCTCGGCCTGCCATAGGGCCCAGGCCGAGGCGATCCGGGCCAGGGGGCCGGTCGCGCGGGCGCCACTCTTGGCAGTCCCGGTCGTCATGGTGGGCCGCAGCCCGCCGAAGGTCATCGTCGTCATGAGAGCTCTCCTTCGTCTCGTTGTTCAAGAGATAGGAGTTACCCTTGCATAAGTAAAACGACTGTTTATGATCTCAGAAATAACGAAAACTTATCGGAGCCGTCATGCGCAACCTCGATGTCAGCCTCCTGCGCGCCTTCATCGCGGTCGGCGATGCGGGCAGCATGACGGCTGCCGGGACGACGCTGCACCTCACCCAGGCGGCCGTCAGCCAGCAGATCAAGCGCCTGGAGGAGACCTTGGGCTGCCGCCTCTTCGAGCGCGACCGCCGCGGCCTGACCCTCACCAATGAGGGCGAGCGCCTGCAGGGCAAGGCCAAGCGCATGCTGGCGCTGAACGACGACATCTGGTCCGACATGGTGACGCCGACCTTCCAGGGTCAGGTCACGCTCGGCATCCCGTACGACCTCGTGGACGCCTTCCTGCCCCCGATCCTCAAACCCTTCGCCCTGGCCTATCCGCAGGTCGAGATCGCGCTGACCTGTCTCAACTCGCTCCGCCTGCTCGAGGCCCTGGCGGCGGGCGATGTGGACCTGGCGGTGGTCGAGGAGCCGCTGTCGGGCCGGAACGGCAACGCGGGCGGGGAGTGCCTGGCGACCGACCGGCTGGTCTGGATCGGGGCCAAGCACGGCGAGGCGCGGCTGAAGCGGCCCCTCCCGGTGTCGTTCTGCAGCGACTCCTGCGCGTTCCGGGCGCCGATCGTCGAAGCCCTGCAGGAGAGCGGGCTGCGCTGGCGCACGGTCTCGGAGCGCGGCAACCTCGAGGTCGTGAGCGCGACCGTGAAGACCGACCTCGCGGTCTCCGCCCTGCTGGCCTCGACGCTGCCCTGCGACGTCGAGGTGCTCGGCCCGGACACGGGGCTGCCGGACCTGCCGCCCTTCGCCATCAACCTGCACATGCCGCAGACGGGCAGCACCGCCATCGCCCAGGCCCTGGCGAGCTATCTCCGCGAGGGCTTCCTGGGGCGGGTGCGCAAGGCCGCCTAAACCCCGGCTCTCAGCCGCCCGTGGGGTTCGTGCCGCGCCAGGCCCGTTCGAACGGCAGCCGCCAGGCGTGCGGGGCGACGAGTTGGTGGATGGACTTGGGACCCCACGAGCCCGGCGGGTAGAGCCGCACGGGCGGGGGCGCGTCGAGCAGCGGCGTCGACACCTCCCACAGGCGCTCGATGCCCTCGGCGGTGGTGAACAGCGTGTGGTCGCCGCGCATGGCATCGAGGATCAGGCGCTCGTAGGCCTCGAGCACCTCGCCCACGAGCCCGGTGTCGTGCAGGGCGAACTGCAGGCTCAGCTTGTCGAGCCGCATGCCCGGGCCGGGCCGCTTGCCGTAGAAGGACAGCGACATCTTGGAGGCGTCGGCCAGGTCGAAGGTGAGGTGGTCGGGCCCTTGCGCCCCGACGCCCGAGCCGGGCGGGAACATGCTCTTGGGCGGCTCCCGGAACGCGATGGAGATGATCCTCTGCCCCTCGGCCAGCCGCTTGCCGGTGCGCAGGAAGAACGGCACGCCCGCCCAACGCCAGTTGTCGATCATGCATTTGAGCGCGATGAAGGTCTCGGTCTCCGATTCGGGGTCCACCCCCTCCTCGGCCCGGTAGCCCGTGTACTGCCCGCGCACGACGTGCTCGGGGTCGATGGGCAGCATGCTGCGGAAGACCTTGTTCTTCTCCTCGCTGATCGGCGCCGGGGCCAGCGCGGTCGGCGGCTCCATGGCCATGAAGGCGAGGATCTGGAAGAGGTGCGTGACGACCATG
>CAXUMV010000179.1:5368-7392 GCA_964252065.1 uncultured Lichenihabitans sp. | reverse complement strand
AGGGCAGCATATCCCGCGTCGCCTTGCGGTTGCCGATGAAATTGTCGTCGACGAAGTAGATGACCGCCGGGTGCGCGGGCTGGGCGATGAAGGCGTCGAGCTCGGCCAGGAGCTGCTCGGGTGATTTCAGGCGCGGCTGCCGGCCGTAGAGGGCCGGGATGTCGCAGAACTCGCAGCGGTAGGGGCAGCCCGAGGAGAACTGCAGCGAGCCGAGCAGGTAGCGCCGGAGCGGCAGCTCGGCATAGGCGGGCAGCGGGAAGTCGCCGAGCGCGACGCGGTCCTTGGTCTCGAGCACGACCTGCGCGGGCGGGGGCGTGAGATCGGCATCGAGCAGGGCGACGAGCCGGTCTGTGGCGTCGCCGAGCTCGCCGATGTGGAGGTAGTCGAAATAGGGGTATTTCTCGGGGGCGCCCGAGGCCGAGGAGCCGCCGAGGGCGGTCACCAGCCCGTGCCGCTTGGCCCGCTCGTGGATGTCCCGGATCTGGGGCTCCTGCACGTGCATGCCGCTGACGAAGACCGCGTCCGCCCAGGTGAAATCGGCATCGTCCGCCTCGCGGAGGTTCTCGTCGATGAAGCGCATCTCCCACCGCTCGGGCAGGTAGGCGGCGACCACGAGCAGCCCCTGGGGCGGCATGAAGGCATCCACCTCCATGAGCGAATAGGCGCCCGAGAAGGTCCCGAAGGACGGCGTATAGGCAGGAAAGACGCAGAGGATGCGGCGGACGGTCTTGACGGGGACGGAGCAGCGCAAGCGGTGGGTCCTTCAGAAGAGGCCAGCGACGGGCCCAGATGTACATGAATCGCGGGGCGCCGCGAACCGTTCCTGCTCACCGGTCGGGCGGGCGGCCGAGGATCCAGCCTTCCCAGCACCGCACCCCCTCCTCGCGGGGCGCGTCGGGCGGGGCAGCGTCCCCGAGAACGTCGAGGACGGCCAGCAGCCCGACCACGGCGTCGAACCTGTCGCCGCCCCGGTCCTGCGGCCCGAATCCCTCGCGGATGGCGGCCGCGAGGGCCGGCGCGAGGACGACGCCGGCGCGCTTCGCCCAGGCCTCGAGGGCAGCCGCCTTGCCGGCCCGGTCGGCCTGCCGCCGCTTGCTCTCCCGGCGGCCGAATGCCGCCCCGAGACGGGCATAGCCGTCGGCCGGGTAGGTCTCGGCGAGCGTCAGGCCGCCGCGGGCGGCGAGCGCCGGCAGGTCTCCGGCGAAGGGCCAGAGCTGCGCCCCGCGCTCCAGCGCCGGGCGGACCACGTCACGCCAGCCGACCAGGGCCGCCTTGCCGATCTGGGCGGCGCCCAGCGTCCAGAACAGGGAGCCGGCGGGCTTCAGTCCCCCGCCCCCGCGCTCGCAGCGGCGGGTGAGCGCCTCGAAGGAGGCGACGCCGTGCCCCTCGACGAGGTGCCGCCGCGTGGCCCCGCCGGGCCGGGCCGGGTAGAACGGGCGGCCGGGACCGATCTCGGCCGGTGTCGCGGCCACCTCGAAGAAGCCGGGCCCGAACCCCGCCAGCGCCTCCCGGAAGCCCGCCGCCCCCGTGCCGGCCCCAAAGACCTGCGGCACGCCGAGCGGCATGTCGAAGCCGGCCAGGGTCGGCCCGTCCCGGGCGAGCCCGAAGAGCGCGTCGACGAAGGCCGCGAGGGGCGGCACGAGCTGTGGCGCCTCGGCCCGCCAGGCGCCCGCGTGCCGGGTGGCCCGCGCGGCCCACCGCCCCCGCGGATGCGTGCTCCAGTCGGCATGCACCACGTGGATGAACGGGATCAAGGCCGCGGCCGGTGCGCTCCCAAACCTTAGGCCTTCAGGTCCACGAGGCAGAGCAGGGTGAAGAGCACCTGGGCGGCGACCTGCGCGGTGTTGGTGGTCGGGTCGTATTGCGGGGCCACCTCGACCACGTCGCCGCCCACGATGTCGATCCCGGCCAGCCCGCGCAGGAGCTGAAGGGCCTCACGCGAGGTCAGGCCGCCCGCCTCCGGGGTGCCGGTGCCCGGCGCGAAGGCCGGGTCGAGGCTGTCGACGTCGAAGGTCACGTAGATG
>CAXUMV010000179.1:1725-5358 GCA_964252065.1 uncultured Lichenihabitans sp. | reverse complement strand
ACCCGTGCCGGCGATCTCGCGTGCCTTGGCGATCACGGCCGGGATGCCCATGGCGGCGACCTCCTCGGCATGCAGCACCGTCATGCCGGAGTCGTAGGAGAACTCCCACAGATACTCGGCCCCGCCCCGGATGCCGATCTGGATGGTGCGGGTCGGGTCGAGCACGCCGGCCAGTACGGCCTCGCGGAACGGGGCGCCGTGGTGGAACTTCGAGCCCTCGTAGGGGCCCGAGGTGTCGCAATGGGCGTCGATGTGGATCAGCCCGACCGGCCGGTCGGCCGCAAGGCCCTTAAGGATCGCGCCCGTGATCGAGTGGTCGCCGCCCACCGACAGCGGCACGGCCCGGGTGCCGGCGATCATCCGGTAGCACGCCTCGATGTCGGCATGGCAGTCGGCAAGGCTGAACCTGCTGCGCAGCGCGATGTCGCCGACGTCGGCGACCTTGAGCCGGCCCATCGGGGCCACCCGGAGCACGTGCTCGTAGGGGCCGATCCGCTCGATGCCGCGAACGGCCCGCGGCCCGAGCCGGGCCCCCGCGCGGTTGGTGACCCCGAGATCCATGGGCACCCCGATCAGCGCGACGTCGAGCGTCGCCAGAACGTCGGGCCGCAGGCCGTCCTGGATCAGCGGTGCCCCGATGAAGGTCGCCGGGTCCGCGAAGGGCCATTTGCGCCGGTCGCCCTGGAACATGGTGTCGGCGACGGCCTTGAAATGGGGGTCGTGCATGTCGCCCCCGCTCGCGCCGGCATAGCGGGCGCGGAGGCGCTCGAGGTCGGCGGCGCTGAACGGCATGGCGGGCTCCGGGGATCGACGGCGACGGCCGGCGAGGCGGTCGCCACCCTTGTCCGGTTTCGCCGGGACGTCAAAGGGCGCGCCCGTCACCCGTCCTGGAAATGCTTGGAGAGCTTCAGGCGCTGGGCCTGGTAGTTGGACCCGATCGCGGCCCCGTAGAGCGTCTCGGGCGGCTCGGACATCCGCTCGTAGACGAGCCGGCCGACCGTCTGGCCGTCCTCGAGCACGAAGGGCACGTCGCGCGAGCGCACCTCCAGCACCGCGCGGGCCCCCGCCCCGCCCGCCGCCGCGACGCCGAATCCGGGGTCAAAGAAGCCGGCGTAATGGACCCGGAACTCGCCCACCAGCGCATCGAAGGGCGTCATCTCGGCCGCATGGTCGGGTGGCACCAGCACCTCCTGCTTGGAGGCCAGAATGTAGAACTCGCCGGGGTCGAGGACCAGCTCGGGCCGCCCGCGCAGGGCGATGGGCTCCCAGAAATCGTGAATGGCGCAGGCCCCGACGGCATCGACGTCGATCAGTCCGGTATGGCGCTTGGCCCGGTAGCCCAGCAGCCTCTCGGGCCCGAACCCGCCGAGGTCCACCGCGACCGCGACGCCGCCCGCAAAGGAGGGCGCCCCGCCCGAGACGAGCGGCGTGCGCCCGTGCAGCAGGCGGTGCTCCTCCTCGCTAAGGCGCGCCTGTCCGGCCCGGAAGCGGATCTGGGACAGCCGCGAGCCGGCCTTGACCCGGACCGGAAAGCTGCGGGGCGAAATCTCCAGGTAGAGCGGGCCCCGGTAGCCCGCCTCGATGATGTCGAAGGAGCGGGCACGGTCCGCGATGACGCGCGTGAAGACGTCGATCCGGCCGGTCGAGCTCTTGGGATTGGCGGCGGCATCGACGGCAGCCGGCAGCGCCAGCGCCTCCTCGAGCCGGACGATCGTCACCGTACCCGTCTCGAGGACGCCGGGCCGGGAGAGATCGACCGCATGGGAGGGCTGGGCCGCGATGCAGTCCTCGACCGTCCGCAGCGGGCCGGGAAGAAAGCTCGCCCGCACGCGCCAGGCCCGGGCCGACAGCCTGAGGTCGAGGCTCGCAGGCTGCACCGCGAGATCGACGCCCAGCACGTGGCCCGCGGCCGCAAGGCGCCGAATTTGCTGGCCCGCCAGGAGCCCGGGAGGGAAGTGGAGGCTGGGCATCGGCACCGATCCCCGGACGCGACGGCGTCCGGGCGTCACCGATGCTTCCAGGCTTTCGATCGGGAAAGCAACGCCCGCTCGGCATCACAGGCCGCTGATACGACGCAGCATCGTGGAAAACTGGGGCGAAGGCTGGTGTCGTCTTCGCGGGCGAAGCGAAGCGATCCAGGGTCGGGCTTTTGCCCCAACCCTGGATCGCCACGACGCTTCGCGCCTCGCGATGACGACCCAGACGCGGGATCAGACGCCGGGAACGGCGCGTCCAGCCTCGTAGGTCGCCGCCTTCGCCTTATCGCCGATGTCGCGCGCGAGCCCGGACAGGTTGTCGGCCGTCACCCCATGCTCGGCGACGGACTGCTTGATGTCGTCCACCGCGTGCGCGGCGGCGGATTTCACCTGCGCGATCTGGTCCTGGACCAGGCCCTGCGCCGCGTCCTTGACCGAGTGGCTGGTCTCGCCGAGCAGGCTGTTCTCCGCCTCGGTGGTCGGCAGCGCCGCCCCGAGCGCGGCGCCGACCGCGATGCCCACCGCGGCGAGCACGAGGGGCTGATCCTCGATCAGCTGGGTGAGGGATGCGCCGACGTTCTGACGGGACCACGACATGGGACTGCTCCGCGTTGCATTCGAATAGGCCGTGCCCGCCGCCGCGGTGCCGCGGTCGAGGGCGCTGCTGAGGGTGGAGTTGGCGGCGTCCAGCAACGTGCTGCCCGACTGCCGCGCCGTATCGGCGAGCGCCGACACCTTGCCGCCGATCGACGCCCCGGCCTGGCCGAGGGCCGAGCGGGTCGTGCCGACCTCGGGCGCCGCCCCCCGGGCTCGCGCCGGCACCTTGGGACGGGCGGACGACAGGGAGCCCGCGCCGTAGCGGGTGCCGACGCCCAGGATCATGGCGAGCCCGGCGCCGATCATCAGGGCCGGCAGCGGGTTCTTCCGCGCCGTCTCCCAGACCTGGTCCGTCACGGCGCTGGCATTGACCTTGGCGCTGGTCATCACCTCGTCGACGACGTTGGCGGGCTTGAGGTTCTCGCGCAGCTGGTTGAGGGTCCCGACGAGGTCCGCCCGGGCCTCCTCGGCATGCTGTTCGGCGCTCGAGACCGATTCGGAAGAGCTGCTCATTTGGCCTGTTCCTTCAGCACCCGGGCGTCCTTGCCGAGTTGATTGAGCGTGCGGGACGGCGCCAGCTTGGCCGGCTCGAGCGCCTTCTTGGCCACGACGATCGCCACGATCCCGATCACGGCGATGATGACGCCGACCAGGAAGTCCGCGGCGAACGGCTTCCAGCCATAGGCAACGAGGAGGTCCACAACCCCCTGCAGGAGAAGGAAGAGCGCGGCCAGGAGAAGCACGGCCGCCACCGCGAGCGTCGCCACGGCGGCGACGGCCTGCGTGATCTTCTCGCCGATCTCGGAGCGCACGAGACGGATCTCCGTCTCGAACAGCGTCGTCATCTGGCTCAAGGCGTCGGCGAACAAGCTCGTCGTCGCCGGTCGCCCCGTCACGTTGTCACTCATGGACGTCTCCGATGGACCGGGGTAGGCGACCTCACGCCTCGTGGGTCGCGCTCCACTGGCGGTAGCCCGACGCCGCCTGACCGGAGGAGACCGACGGGCCGGCGGCCTCGCTCTTGAAGAACCGCGCGAGCGCGAATCCCATCAGCACCGAG
>CAXUMV010000179.1:0-1715 GCA_964252065.1 uncultured Lichenihabitans sp. | reverse complement strand
GAAGGCGACGGGCTGCTGGCGTGCGAAGCTCGTGACCGACGCTACGACGTCGCGGACGTCGCTGCTGCGCAGGTCGCCCGCGAAGCGGTCGACGGAGGCCGCGGCATCGCGCACCACGCGCGCCATCGCCGGGCTCTGCCCTTCGAGCTCGCCGGCCGCGGCGTGCGCCGCATGGGCCAGCCCCGCGAGCTGGTCGGCGCCCGCGACCTTCTGGGTGTCGACGGCGGCGTTCACCTTGTCGCGCGCCTCGCTTGCCAGGCTGCCGAGCGAAGCCCGGGCGTCAGAGGCGACCTGGGCCGCCTGGGTCTTGAGCTCGTCGACGCTCGGCAGCGGCGCCTGGGGCGTGGATGTCTGTTCCGGAGCGTTGAGATCGGCCATAGTCACCTCCCGCGATTTTGGCGTTCCTGCAATAATCTCGCGCCGCCAGGTTGGTTCCGGCGGCCATGGTGTCTTGTTGACGCCCCCGCGGCCGCCGTATTACCTTTGCCTCACGTGGTCATTTGAGCCGGCTGGCTTGCCGCCACGATAAACAAGGCGCTAAAAAGCCGGGGCATCCGTGACCCCTCGCGTTTTGTTCTTCGGCTCCGGACGTGCCGTCCCGGTTGCAGGCCAGCCGCGCTCCCCTCATAGCCGTCGCTGCTCTCCGGAGGACGTTCGTGAACAAGCCGAAATCCCCATCCTGGCAGGCGTCGCTGCGCCCGGCCACGCGCCTGGTGCATGGCGGGACGCGGCGGTCGGAATTCGGCGAGGTGTCCGAAGCGCTGTTCCTGACCCAGGGCTACGTCTACGCCACGATGGAGGCCGCCGAGGCCCGCTTCAACGGCGACGATCCCGGCTTCATCTACTCCCGCTTCTCGAACCCGACCGTCGCGATGTTCGAGGAGCGCCTCGCTTTGCTCGAGGGCGCGGAGGCCGCCCGGGCCACCGCGACCGGCATGGCGGCCGTGACGGCCTCGCTGATGGGGCAGGTGCAGGCGGGCGACCACGTGGTGGCCGCCAAGGCGCTGTTCGGGTCCTGCCGCTACGTGGTCGAGGAGCTGCTGCCGCGCTTCGGCGTCGCGAGCACGCTGGTCGACGGCGAGGATCTCGACCAGTGGGCGGCGGCCATGCAGCCGAACACGAAGGTCGCCTTCCTCGAAAGCCCCACCAATCCGCTGCTGAGCCTCGTCGACATCGCGGGCGTGGCGGCCATCGCCCACCGGGGCGGGGCGAGCCTCGTGGTCGACAACGTGTTCGCGACCCCGATGCTGCAGAGCCCGCTCGAGCTCGGCGCCGACTGCGTCGTCTACTCGACCACCAAGCACGTGGACGGGCAGGGACGGTGCCTGGGGGGCGCCATCCTGGCCAGCCGGGAGTTCATCGAGACCAAGATGCAGACCTTCCTGCGCCAGACCGGCCCGGCCATGTCGCCGTTCAACGCCTGGGTCATGCTGAAGGGCCTCGAGACCCTGCCGCTGCGGGTCGCGGCCCAGACCGCCGCCGCCTCCCGCATCGCCGACATGCTGGCCGAGCACCGGCAGGTCGTGCGCGTGCTTTATCCTGGCCGGGACGATCACCCGCAGGCCGCCCTGGCGCGCCGGCAGATGAAGGGCGGCGGCACGCTGATCGCCTTCGAGCTGGCCGGCGGCAAGCAGGCGGCCTTCGCCTTCGCCAACGCGCTGCAGGTGATCCTCATCTCCAACAATCTCGGCGATGCCAACAGCCTGATCACCCAT
>CAXUMV010000178.1:318-7401 GCA_964252065.1 uncultured Lichenihabitans sp. | reverse complement strand
ATCCCGATCCGGCTGCCCTACACGACGCTGACCAACAAGCGCTTCTACTACGACATGGTGCGCGAGCTCTGCGCCAAGGCCGACCACATCGTGACCGTGTCGGAGTTCTCGCGCCGCGACATCATGCGGCTCACCGGCATTCCGGAGCGGCGGATCACCAACACCTACCAGAGCGTGAGCATCCCGGCGGAGCTCATGGCGCGCAGCGACGACGAGGTGGCGCGCGACCTCGAGCACGTGTTCGGCCTCGAGATGGGCGGCTACTACCTGTTCTTCGGGGCGATTGAGCCCAAGAAGAACGTGTCGCGGCTGATCGACGCCCATCTCGCCTCGGGCACCAAGCGGCCGCTGATCCTCGCCGGGGGCCTCGGCTGGCAGTACAAGCCGGAGGTCAAGCGCCTCAAGGACGAGCGCTTCCTGTCCTACCGGATCGAGGAGAACCGGGTGACGCCCTCGCGCAGCGTGCGGCGGGTCGACCACGTGCCCTTCGACCAGCTCGTCAGCCTGATCCGGGGCGCGCGCGCGGTGGTGTTCCCCTCCCTCTACGAGGGGTTCGGGCTGCCCGTGCTGGAAGCCATGCTGCTCGGCACGCCGGTGATCACCTCGAACGTCGCCTCCCTGCCCGAAGTCGCGGGCCGGGCCGCCATGCTGGTCGATCCGATTGACGTCGGCGCCATCGCGCGCGCGATCCGGACGCTCGACAAGGACGCCGACCTCCGGCTCGACCTCATCGCGCGCGGGCGCCGGCAGGCGGCCAAGTTCTCCCCCGCGGCCTACGAGACCCGGGTTCGAGAGCTCTACCGCGACTATGGCGGCTGACGGGCGCACCCCGCGGGCTGGACAACCGATCCCGCCCGCGCTTAACAAGCGATAGGGCCCCCAAGGGCTGTGTCGCGCTTGGCGTCGTCGTAGGGATCGCCGGCGCAGCGCCGGAGCTTTGACGGCCGGAGGTGTGATGCAGGACCGCCGAACGACGGGTGCCCGGCCATGAGCGCGGAGACGGGCGAGGGATCGGACAGGCGTCCGGGACTTGTCGCGAGTGACGGGGCCCTGCGGCCGGCGGCAGTGGAAAAGGCGCTTTGAAAGAAAACACAGAGATCGCGATCGTCGGACGCGCTTGCCGCCTCCCGGGCGCGCCCTCCATCGCCCGCCTCTGGTCGCTCCTCGAGGAAGGGCGTTGCGCCGTGAGCTCGGTGCCGCCGGACCGCTGGTCGCTGGAGCGATTCGGTCACCCGCGCCAGAACGAGCGCGGGCGCAGCTACAGCTGGGCCGCCGGCGTGATCGACAACATCTGGGGGTTCGATGCGGCCGCCTTCGGGGTGTCGCCGCGCGAAGCCGAGCAGATGGACCCCCAGCAGCGCCTCCTGCTGGAGCTGACCTGGGAAGCGCTCGAGGACGCCGGCCTTGTTCCCTCCTCGCTCGCAGGCTCCGAGACCGGGGTCTATGTTGGGGCCTCCACCAACGATTACAGCCACACCAAGCTGTTCGACGTCGCGGCGACCGACGGCTACTTCGCGACCGGCAACGCGGCCTCGATCCTCGCGAACCGCATCTCCTACATCTACGACCTCAACGGGCCGAGCTTCACGGTCGACACGGCCTGTTCCTCCTCGCTGGTCGCCCTCGATGCCGCCGTCCAGGCCCTGCAGGCCGGACGCATCGAGACCGCCATCGTGGGCGGGGTCAGCGTGCTCATGGCGCCGTTCGCCTTCATCAACTTCTCGCAAGCCTCGATGCTGTCCCGCACCGGGCTCTGCCAGGCCTTCTCGGCAGCGGCCGACGGCTATGTGCGGGCGGAGGGCGCGGGGGTTCTCGTCCTGCGCCGCAACGACGCCGTCATGGCCGACGGCGGCCGCGTCCACGCCCGCATCCTCGCCAGCCGCGTCAACTCCGACGGGCGCACCAACGGTATCGCACTGCCGTCCAGGAAGCGCCAGGCGCAGCTGCTCGAGCAGCTCTACCGCACCGAAGCCATCGATCCCGACCGGCTGGCCTTCGTCGAGGCGCACGGCACCGGCACCCCGGTCGGCGACCCGGTGGAGGCGGGCGCCATCGGCGAGGTCATCGGCCAACGCCGGACCGCGCCGCTGCCCATCGGCTCGGTGAAATCCAACATCGGGCATACGGAGGCGGCGGCCGGCATCGCGGGCGTGCTCAAGGCGACGCTCGCGCTCGAGCATGACCTCCTGCCGGCGTCGCTGCACTGCGCGGCCCTCAACCCGCGCATCGAGTTCGACCGCCTCAACCTCGCCGTCGCGCAGGCCCCTGTGCCGCTGCCGCGCGGGCAGGCGCCCCGGCTCGCCGGGGTGAGTTCCTACGGTTTCGGGGGCACCAACGCCCATGTGGTGCTGGCCGATCCCCTGCCCGTGCCGGCGCGGCCCCCGGGCGAGCCGGCCTCCGTGCTCACGCTGTCGGCGCACAGCCGCGGCGCGCTGGCGGCGCTGGCGGGCGCCTATGCCGAGCGGCTGGAGCAGGGTCCCGAGCCGGCCGGCATCGTCGCCGCGGCCGTCCACCATCATCGCGAGCGCCTCGAGGAACGGCTCGCCGTGGCGATCGAGCCGGCCGCGGGACTTCCGGCCCGGCTCCGCGCCTTCGCGGCCGATCCGGGCGCTTCGATCGAGGGGCTCGCGGCCGCGACCGCGGTCGGCGAGGCCCCCAAGGTCGCCTTCGTGTACTCGGGCAACGGCAGCCAGTGGGCCGGCATGGGGCGGCTCGCCTACGCGGCCGATGCCGCCTTCCGGACCCGCTTCGACGAGGTGGACCGGCTGTTCGAGCCCCTATCCGGCTGGTCGCTCGCCGCCGCGATGGGGAGCGAGAGCCTCGCCGCCGATCTCGCCAAGACGAGCGTCGCCCAGCCGCTGATCTTCGCCATCCAGGCCGCCACGACCTTCGCGCTCGGCCGCCGCGGCCTGCGGCCGGACCTCGTGCTCGGCCACAGCGTGGGCGAGGTCGCGGCGGCCGAGGGGGCCGGCGTCTTCGACCTGCAGACCGCCGTCCGCGTCATCTACTACCGCAGCCTGCATCAGGAGAGCGTGTTCGAGGCGGGCGGCATGACGGTGCTGATCGGCTCGGCCGAGGCTGCCGCCACCATCGCGGACCGCGTGCCGGGCGCGACGGTCGCGGCTTATAACAGCCCGCGCGCCTTCACGTTCTCGGGACCGGTCGAGGCCATCGAGGCCATCGGCGTCATGGCGAGGGGCCTCAAGGGCCGGGCCCAGAAGCTCGACATCCGCTATCCGTTCCACAGCCCCATGATCGCGCCGATCGAGCAGCCGCTGATGGCGAGCCTCGGGACGCTGGAGCAGCGGCCCGGGACCGCGACCTTCGTGTCGACCGTGACCGGCGAGGCGCTGGAAGCCGGCGCGCTCGATGCCCGCTACTGGTGGCGCAACATCCGCGAGCCGGTGCAGTTCGCCGGCGCCGTCGAGGCGGCCGCCCGGCACGGCGCCCGCCTCTTCGTCGAGATCGGGCCGAGCGCCATCCTCCAGTCCCACATGGCCGACACGCTGGCGGGGCGCGACGTCGCGGCCGCCACCATGGCGGTGCTCGATCGCAAGAAGGAAGCGGCCGATCCCTTCGGCACGGCGCTGGTCGCCGCCCTGGCCCATGGCGCCGCGATCGATGCGCCCGCCGTCGTCGGCGACGATCCGGGCGCGGCCGTGGCCCTGCCGGGCTATCCCTGGCAGCGCAAGACCGCGCGCCTGGTCGACACCCCCGAATCCATCGGCGTCCTCGTCCCGCACGGGCATCACCCGCTGATCGGCGCCCGCTACGGGAACGACGATCTCGAGTGGCACGGGCAGGTCGACACCGCGCTGCTTCCCGCCCTCGCCGATCACGTCGTCGACGGCCATGTGCTGCTGCCGGGCGCGGCCTTCGCCGAGATGGCGCTCGCGGTCGCGCGCGACTGGCTGAAGGCGGCGGTGGTGTCGGTCGTGGACTTCGAGATCCACCAGCCGCTGATCCTCATGCCCGGCGTCGCGCGCGAGGTCCGGTGCCGGGTGCAGCCCACGACCGGCATGCTCGAGATCATGAGCAGGCCGCGGCTGGGCGCGCCCGCCTGGCAGACCCATGCGGTCGCCAAGATCCTGCGCCAGGCCGTCGAGGTCGAGCGGGCGGCCGAGGGCGAGGACGACGGCACCGGCGAGGTGGTGACGGGCGCCACCGTCTATCCGCTGGCGGCCGCCTCCGGCCTCGCCTACGGCCCGGCATTCCAGCTGCTCGAGACGGCGCGGCGTTCAGGGCCCGAGACGATCCGCGTCACCCTGCGGGCCGAGGGCGACTCCTGGCCGGGCATGGCGCTCGATCCCGCACGGGTGGATGCCTGCTTCCACGGCCTCGCGCTTCTCTACCGCGAGCTCTCGGTCAACGACCGCCTGAAGCCCTATGTGCCGGTCGGCGCCGACGAGATCAGGCTCGAGCGTCCGGGGGTCCGCATCGATCACGCGACGGTCACGATCGTGCGCAGCGACGAGCGCACCATCGTGGTCGACTTCGTCCTGACCGACGCCGAGCACCGGACGGTCGCCACGATCCGCCGCGCCCGCTTCCAGGCCATGAGCGCCTTCGGGGCGGCCGGACGGCCGATCGAGCATGTCGCGGCGACGACGGTGCTTGCCGCCGAGCCGCTGGCAGTGCCCGATGCTCCCCCGCTCGGCGTCGACGACATCGTGGCCGCGGCGGCGGCCGTGGATGCCGTGGCGGGCGCCGAAAGCCTCGCCTCGGCCTATGTCCTGATGGAGGGATGGGCGACCGCCGTGGCCTACGGGCTCCTCGAAGTCCTGTCGGACGAGGGCCGGGTCATTGTCGGCACCCTCGTCGCCGACGGCCGCCTGCCCGAGCCTCTCGCCGGCTGGGCCCGCCGCCTGCTGCTGGCGGCCGCGCGCAGCGGGCTCGTGACCCTGTGCGAGGACGCAAGCGCGGTGCTGCGCCCGGGCATCGAGTTGCCCGATCCGGCCGACATCCTCCGCGCGCTCGCCGCCGACCACCCGGAACGGTCCGCCGAGCTGCTTCTGGCGGCGCGGACCGGCGCCCTCGTGGATGCGGTCGCGGCCGGTCGCTACGATGGCGCGCGGCCGGTCAGCCTGACGGCCCTCGACGGCTTCGAGCTCGGCGGGGAGGCGGCGACGGCGTCCGCGACCCTGCTCGGGGCGATCCTGGACGGGGCGGCCGCGCAGTGGCCGGCCGACCGCATGATGCGCATCCTCCAGGTCGGCGACGGGCCGCTGACCGCCGCCGCGGTCCGTCTCGCGGAGGACCGCGGCGCGGCGCTCACCCTGCTCGAGACCGACCGCCGGCGCCAGGAGCGCGCCCGGCTGGGGTTCGGCCGTCACGAGGTGATCGGGTTCGAGGGTGACGTCACCGCCCTTCCCGCGGCCGGCTTCGATCTCGTGATCGCCTCCCACGCCAGCGAGCGGGTGCTGCAGGACAGGGCGGCGTTCGAGAGCCTCGCGGCCGCCATGGCGCCCGGCGCGGTCCTGGTCGCGCTCGAGCCGGCCGGCTCGGTGTTCCGCGACGTCGTATTCGGCCTTCAGGCCGCGATGTCGGCCGGCGAGGGCGTGCAGCCGGCCGCGGAGCTGGCGACCGAGGCCGGCTGGAGCCAGCGGCTCGGCGAGATGGGCCTGGTCGAGGTCCGTGTCGAGGCGACACGTGGCACAGACCTCGCCTGGCTCTGCCTCGGCCAGAAGCCGGTGGCGCGCCCGGTGCGGGCCACCAAGGGCGAGACGCTGGTGATCGGGCGGGGCGGCGCGCTCGAGCACATCGCCGAAGCGCTGGCCACCATGCTCAAATTCTCCGGCCTCAAGGTGGCGAGCCGAATCGGTGTCGCCGCGGAGGCCCTGGACGCCGACGCCGAGCTCCCAGGCACGCTCGTCTTCCTGGCCGGATCGCCGGAGGACGGCACGGCCGCCGGCCGGCTCGCGCGGCGCTGTCTCGACATCAAGGCGCTGGCGGCCGCGATCGGGGCTCGGAAGACAGCGCTTTGGGTGGTCTGTCCGGGCGCGACGCGCGCGGACGCGCCCGACAACGCCGTCGAGGCGGGGGTCTGGGCCTTCTGCCGGACGCTCGCCAACGAAGTCGCCACGCTCGACGTCAGGCTCGTCGACCTCGCCCCCGGCCTGAACGCCGAGGTGGCGGCCCGGCGGCTGCGCGACGCCATCCTGTCCGAGACCGACGAGAGCGAGATCGTGCTCGACGAGGTCGGCACGCGCGTCGTGCGCTTCGGGCGCCGGAGCTTCGCCGAGGAGGGCTCGGCGGACCCGGCCGAGGCCGTCCTGCGCCTCGTCAAGGGGGACGCCGCGGCCGGCCTCGACCGGCTCCAGTGGAGCGCCGAGACCCGGACCGCGCCCGCGCCTGGCGAGGTGGAGATCGCGGTCGAGGCCGCCGGCCTCAACTTCCGCGACGTGATGTGGGGCCTGTCGATCCTTCCCGAGGAAATTCTCGAAGACGGTTTTGCGGGCGCGACGCTCGGCCTCGAATGCGCGGGCCGCATCGTGCGGGTGGGCCTCGGCGTCGAGGCGTTCGCGGTCGGGGACCCCGTGCTGGCCTTCGCCAAGGCGGCCCTCGCCACCCATGTGACGGTGCCCGCCGCGGTGGTCGCCCGGCGCGCGCCGGCGCTCGACGCCGACGCGGCCGCGACCGTGCCGGTCGCCTTCCTCACCGCCTATTACGGCCTCATCCGCTGCGCCAACCTCCAGGAGGACGAGTGGGTGCTGATCCACGGCGGCGCGGGCGGGGTCGGGCTGGCCGCGATGCAAATCGCGCGCTGGCGCGGGGCCCGCATCATCGCGACCGCCGGCTCCCCCGAGCGGCGCGACCTGCTGACGGTCCTGGGCGCCGACCACGTCTTCGACTCGCGCTCCAGCCGCTTCGTCGACGACGTGCGCCGGGTCACCGGCCGCGGCGCGGACGTCGTGCTGAACAGCCTGTCCGGCGAAGCCATGGAGCGCAGCATCGCGGTGCTCGCCCCTTTCGGGCGCTTCGTCGAGCTCGGCAAGCGCGACTACGTCGCCAACACCCATATCGGCCTCAAACCGTTCCGCCGGAATCTCAGTTATTTCGGCGTCGACCTCGACCAGCTGATGC
>CAXUMV010000178.1:0-308 GCA_964252065.1 uncultured Lichenihabitans sp. | reverse complement strand
TGGCCCTGTTCGCGGCGGGCACGCTGACCGCCCTGCCCTACCGCGTCTTTGCCGGAACCGAGGTGGTCGAGGCCTTCCGGGTGATGCAGCGCTCGGGCCACATCGGCAAGATCGTCATCCGCCCGCCGGCGCGGCCCGCCGCGCGGCCCGCGGCGGGCGAAGCCTTGGCGATCAGCGCCACGGGCACCCATCTGGTGACGGGCGGGCTGGGCGGCTTCGGGCTCGAGACGGCGCGATGGCTCGTGGACCATGGAGCGCGCCACCTCGTGCTGCTCGGCCGCTCCGGCGCGGCCACCGAGGCGGCCAGG
>CAXUMV010000177.1:0-7402 GCA_964252065.1 uncultured Lichenihabitans sp. | reverse complement strand
GCGTCGGCTCATAAGGTGCTCCTGAAACGAAGAAGGCCCCCGTGACGGGGGCCTTTTGCAGAGTGGTCGGTGAGGAGGGCCCCGGGACGGGCGCGATGGCGGCCTGGGCCGCTGCTTTCGTGATCGCCCGTGCATGGCGTGTCTCCTCGGGTGATGTCGGCCGGCGCTGATGCACTGAATCGCTTCGCCAGCCGACACCGTCAGCATGGCCGAACCGGCAACGATTGTCAAGAACATAGTCCTATAATAGCATTTTGAGCGGTTGTTTAACCTGCACAGAAGCGGACCGGACCGACCGTGATGGCGACGGCACCAAAGGTATTCCTGAAGGTGGGTGAACGACCATAGCATCAGCTCCAGCAAGGTCCCGAGCACGCCTGTGCCCGCGCTTGCCGATCAGGCTCGGTTGCAGATCGCCTCGATGCCACCGCGGCGGGCGGTGATCCTCGCGAGCGCCACGGCCGCGTGGTCGTCCTCCCGAAGTGAAGGGCGTCCACACCATCAGCAGGGCCGTACCCTTGCACATTCGCGCTTTTGGTAACGTTCTTCGCACTCTCGGCTGGCGCCGCGAGCGGAGTTAATACAAAGTGCCGGCGGGGTTTATCGCGGCGGTGGTGCACGATGTTAGGAAGAGGTCCGGGCGCCCTCAGCGGCGAGCGATACAGTACAGCCGACCAAGCCGACGTGTAGCGTACAGTCTTGGGCTCGACATCGCAATGAACGTCAACTTCAAGGCAAACCTTTTCAACCCTCAGCCCGCCAAGGCGGAGGGGACGGCCATCCGCGCTCGCCGGGGCAAGGCGACGCCGTTGGAACCACCGCTCGAACCGGCCTTCGTCAAGACGCTGTTTGGCGACGCTCGAACGGTCCCTCTCAAGGCCGGTGCTGCCGACCTCGTCGTCACTTCGCCCCCATACTGGCTCAAGCGCGACTACGGCGTTCGGGGCCAGATCGGGAAAGAACCTACCGCCGACCGCTTCGTGGAAAGCCTTCTCGAATGCATGGAGAACTGGCGTACGGTGCTCCCGGAGTGGGGCTCCGTCTTCATCAACCTCGGCGATACTTACCACCGCGGCTCCCTCGCCGGCACACCCGCCCGACTTGAGGTCGCCGCGGAAGACGCCGGCTGGAAGCTGCGCAACCGCATCATCTGGGTCAAGGAAGGCGGGATGCCGGATCCCGCAAAGGACCGGCTTAAGAGCCGCCACGAGTTCATCTTCCACTTCGTGCGAAGCAAGAATTACTATTATGACCAACTCGGCTACGCGGAGAAGTACGGCAATGGCACCGGGCCGAGCGACGTCTGGACCATCGGCCTGCGCAGGGACGTCAGCAACCACCTAGCCCCGTACCCGGTCGAACTTGTTGACCGTATCCTCACGCTCGCCTGCCCCGAGCAGGTCTGCACAGTGTGCGGCAAGCCGCGCCGTCGAATTGTGGAGCGCACCGCGATGCTGGATACGTTGCGCCCGCAGGCGCGCCGCGCCATGGAGCTTGCGGCGGAGAAGGGCCTGACCGAGGCCCATATCTCCGCCATCCAGGCGACCGGCATCTCCGACGCTGGTAAAGCCATGCGGACCCAAACCGGTACCGGCAAGAACTCGGCGGCGGTACAGCGCCTCGCTGCGGAAGCGAAGGCCGCCCTGGGCGGCTACTTCCGAGAGTTCACCTTCGCGAAGCGGGTCACGGCGGGTTGGACCGGATGCGGCTGTGAGGGACCCTACCGCCCAGGCATCGTCCTGGACCCCTTTTCTGGGACCGGCACGACTCTGCGCGCCGCCGCTTTCGCGGGGCGGAGCGCCTACGGTATAGACTTGGCGAACACCCCTGAGTCGAGGAGAGCACTTTCAGGTGGCAAGGCGTCCGGATCCGGGAGAGGGTGATACCTACGTCTTCGCCAAGAACGCCGTCCTGAGGGCCGTCGAGAGCCTCGTGGCCCAGCCCGTCCACGAGCACTTCCCTGGCTACCTCACCATCTTGCACTCTTTGCGCGCGAGCGGCGGCGGCGGCGCTCGTTCGGCGGAGATCACGACCTTTCACAACCGATTCATGCGCGTGGACGGGGATGCCAACTCGCCGTACGTTTCCCCCTTCCGCTCGCGCGGCCACGGAAAGCTCGTCCGACTCAACCCGAACGTCGCCGGATCCTACGCGCCCAAGTCGCTGCGGGCAGGCCGCCTCGGCGCAGTCATCAATATCGAGGACATTGGCCAGGGGGCGACCTACTCGCTCCGCGAGGGTCATGCTGCCATCGCGTCGGAGCGCCTGCTTAAGGGTGTCAGGGTCCCCGCCGTGGCGCTGGCGGCGTTTCTGTTCCGCGATCACGGACTGGTCCTGAGACGCCGCGAAATCACGCTCGCGCTGGACCTGTTCCGCGACGAGTTCGGCCTCCGGGCCGGCGTCGCCGAGGAGGCGGACACCTTCGACCTGCTGTTCCGCGACGACAGCGACGAGTACCGGGATCATGACCTCGTGAAGCCGGGGGAGGCAGGCGCCTGATGGAACCGCTGACCGACCATAAGGTGCGCGAACTGACCTCAGACGATCTGGGCCTCCCTGTTACGCGCGTCGAGGCCGCGCCGCCCGAAGTCCGGGACGAGGTGGAGGCGGCCGAGGCGCCGGGGACCCTCAGCGAGGACGACCCAGTGCTGGTGGACGTCCTAGACGCGCTTCGGCTCGGATATGCGGGCGCGATCCTCGTCGGCCCCCCGGGGACCGGCAAGAGCTGGTACGCCAAGCGCATCGCGCACTACATCGCCGGCGGCCACACGGGCGCGGTTCGCTTCGTCCAGTTCCACGCCTCGTACCAGTACGAGGACTTCGTGGAGGGCTACGCCCCCGACGGCAAGGGCGGCTTCGAGACGAGGGCCAGGACGTTCAAGAACCTGTGCGATGAGGCTCGGGACCTGCCCGGGGTGGAGCACGTACTCGTTATTGACGAGATCAGCCGGTGCGACGCCGCGCGGGTCCTCGGTGAGGCGCTCACCTACATCGAGGTGGATAAGCGTGAGGAGTCATTCACGCTTGCCTCGGGCAGCGTGATGTCGGTGCCGAAGAACCTCGTCATCCTCGCGACGATGAATCCGTGGGACAAGGGTGTGGACGAGGTTGACGTCGCACTGGAGCGCCGGTTCGCCCAGATCGAGATGCCCCCCGACCCGGTCCGGCTGCGGGCCCTGCTGGACGAGGGGGGCGTGGACCCGGACCTCGTAGAGCGCGTCCTGCGCTTCTTCACGGCGGTGCAGGACCTGTCGGTCGAGACGTGCCACGTGGGGCACGCCTATTTTCTCGCCTGTCGCGACGCCGACGCTGCGCGGCAGGTGTGGAGGTTCAGCCTCGACCCGTTCTTCCGCCGCGCCTGCCGGCTCGACAAGCAGAATTACGACCGCATCAGGCGGTCCTGGACGGAGACGGTGGGAGCCTACGCGCCTCGTCCGGCGGATGGTGGGGAGGCGGACGCGGCGCCCGAGGAGGGCGCTTGACCGCCGGGGGCCATCTGCCGCTCGGGGCCCTTGAGGTCCTCGATAGGGCGCTGGGCCGGCGTGCCTACGGCATCGACCGCGAGCAGATTCGGGAGGTCCTACAGGCGCGGGAGCACGAGACCATCGACCTACCCCCAGGCGTCGTGACGCCCCTGGGTCGGCTGGACCTGTACCCAGACGTGCTCAAGCTCTTCCAGGTGCGCTTCAAGGCCGGCGCGCCGGTTCTGCAGATGGACCGCTACGTCGGCTACATCCCCCTCAATGACCGGTTTGCGGCCGAGGTCAGCCCGCGGGTCCCAATCGGAAACCTAGAGCGCCTCGTCGGGCTCGCCACGGGGTATGAGCCGAAGGTGCTGCTGGGTCACCTGCGCGCCTTCTCCTACACGCCGGAGCGGCCGGCTTCGATCCTCGATCTTCTGGCGGCCCGGATAGTGGCCGCGTTCGAGCGTGTCTGGGATGGCGGCCTACTTTCGACGTACGAGCGGCGTGAGCGCGTCGGAGCGACGCCGGCGGGCAGGATACGCCCGTTCGAGAGCGCGTGGCGCACTGCCAAGGCCGGGCGGCCCGTCAGCGTGTCGAGTACCTTCCACCGAACCCACGACTACGGCCCGAATCGCGTCCTGAGGCTGGCTTTCGAGCGCCTGTTGCAGCAGTCGTTGTCCCTTCCGGAAACCGACGCCCGCACGGTCCGGCACGGCCAGATGCGCCGTGCGCTCGACAGGCTCGGGGACGTTCGGCGCCCGACGGCGGCCGAGATGTCCCCTGCTGCGGTCGCGACGTACCTCGACCGCCTGCCCCTGCATCACGAGCACTACGCCGACGCGCTGCGGCTTGCGCAACTCGCGCTCGCAGGCGCCGGGCTCGCCATCCGCTCGCATGGCAACCTCGCGGTCCTGCCGACCATCCTCATAGACATGGAGGACGTCTTCGAGCGGTACGCACGGCGGCTCCTCGCGGCCGAGGTGCAGGCAACCGGCCTGGGCGAGGTGCGCGACGGAAACCTCGACGGTAGCACCGGGGCCAAAGCCATGATGTTCCTCAACGCACCCCGCGGGGCACCCAATTCACCTATGAGGCCGGACATTGTGGTCGTTCAGGAGGGCGCGGCGCGCCTCGTCATCGACGCCAAGTACAAGCCGCTAGAGAAGGTCCCCGACCGTGGCGACCTCAATCAGGTCATCGCCTACGGCGCACGGTACGCGAGCCCCCGCGTCATGCTCCTCTACGCGCGGCGAGACGAGAGCGAACCGCACGTTCTGCGCCTGGGCGAGGTGGGGGGCATCGAGGTCCTTGTCGGCCGGATGGACTTGGACGGCGAGGACATCAAGGCCGAGGAGGCCGCGTTCGTCCAAGCGGTCAAGTCGTTGATTTGACAACGTAACCCCCTCGGAATACGGGGTTCGGGCCGCGTCGGCGTTCGGGCTGGGTCGATGGAAAACACGGACTGGCTCATCGTTGAGAGCCTCGCCAACTGGAAGATCGATCAGGGCAATGGGTTCACCTACTATGGCGTTACCGGCCGCTTCGAGTATCTGAAGGACCGCCTCAAGGTGGGGGACCGCCTGTTCGTTTACATCTCCGGCAGGAGCGCCTTCGCCGATTTCAGGCTGGTCACCAAGCCTGGCCTCAGGCCGCTGCGCGGCGGGGACTACGACATCGCCATCCCGTTCCGCGTCGATACGAAGCCGGAACTCACCCTCCCGGAGGACCGCTGGCTGCCGATGTCGGAGGTCCGCGAGAGGCTCAGGATGACCGCGGGCAAGCAGCATTGGACCCACGTGCTAAGGACCAGCTTCAAGAAGCTCGAACCCGAGGACGGCACCCTGCTCGCCGAGGCCATGACGTCGCGCTTGCAGATTGTCTCCGGTTGAACGCCACGCGCCGCCATCAGACGCGCGCTCAGGCGCTTGCGCGCAGTCGAGTGCCGCAATTACCTCGCCGTCGCAGGCTACAACGCAACCTGATCCGATGCCACTCTAGCCAAATCGAACACAGGGCAGGGCAACGAAAGATCGTAATATTGTACTTTGTTTAACTCTGTATGCAGTCGGGCCAGCGAAATACCGCAGTCGAGAGCGCCATCAGCCCGCCTCTCTCGCCCATAACGGCGGCCTACCCCACCGCCAGCATGACCCGTCAGCGCGTTGTGCACCTCTTCGCTCAATCCCGCCTCGCGGCACGCCCGCTTGAAGGTGTGGCGGAACGAGTGGAACGTCTTGGCCGAATGATCGACGACGTGCGCGCCGAGGTAGCGTCCGAACCACTTCGTCCAGGCCTTCGCTTTCGGGTCGATGGGCGGGGCGAAAGCGGGCCAGAGCGGCGCGCTCAGCGGCTGCGCTTTCGCCCGGGCTGCCACCATGTCCAGTAGACCGAGCCGGATCAGTTCGTGATGAACCGGCACCGAGCGAGCTGAGGAGACGGTTTTAAGGTTCTGATCGGCACCCTCGTTCGTGATGTCGAGGTACCAGATGCCGCCCACACCCTGGCGGACATCCCCGACCTTGAGCTGCGCGATCTCGGTGCGCCGCGCGCCACTGAACAGGGCGATTAGAGGGAACCAACAGGCCGCCTCACCCTGGCCGCCGAGGGGGCGCTCACCGCGCGCGAAGACAGGCGAGGCGAACAGGCGCTGCAGTTCGGCGCTGCTGAAGGGCTCGTAGGGTTCGCGTTCCGCTGGGGCGACATCGAAGCCAACGTGGAACGGGTTCACCCAAGCGGGCAGCGTCTCGAAGTGACCATCGCGCTCGGCGCGGGCGAGCACGCCACTCAGCAGGGCCAGCGTCTTGTTGACCGTTTGCGCGTTGCGCCGCGGGTACTTGCCGAGGTCCTCCTTCAGCAGCGTGGGCAGCGGTAGCCGCCCAAGGCGGGCGGGGAGCGCCTTCGGCAGCCGCACCAGCGCATCCCGGAACGCACGCGCGTGAGCCTTGGTGATGCCGGTGATCGGCAGGTCGCCATGCAGCTCGACGAAGCGCCGTGCGGCCCGTGCGGCCTCGGCGGCAGAAGATGGCTGAGGTTTCCTCGCCCCCGCGCCGCCGGCTTCCGCCCACGACCTCAGGGCCGCAGTCAGCACTACGCCGGTCGGCTCACTGACTCGCGCCGGGGTCACTACCTCGTCGCCGTCGAGGCGCGTCCTGATGCCGGCGAGGGCGTTGCGCTGAGCCTTGACGAAGGCGAGGTCGAGTTGGCGCCACGCCGGATCGTCCGGATGCAGGACGAGGCCGCGGGCTTCCACGGCGCGGTTGACGAACGAACTGGTGGACTCGCCTGGCCGCATCTGCGCGGCCTGCTGCCGGGTGTAACGATCCAGCTCTGCGACGAGCATCCGGTAGGCGCCCAGGTCGTCGTCGGTCATGCCGAACCCATCGTTAGAGCCCTGACCGTCCTCGCGGGTCATATCGAGACCGATGCCCTTCGCCCGAATCGCCTCGTCGGCGCCGAGAAGGTGGATCTCGTGGTCGCGGGCCATGGCGGCGATCTGATCGGGGCTGACGCTGGCCGCGGGCCCATCACGAAGGAAGCGCCGGGCCAGATCGACGAGCCCGTGCATCTCGGCGATGTGGGGTAGGACGCGCCGGTCGGCAGTGGGGCCGTCATTGGTCTGGAGGGAGCGGATAAGCTCGGTCTTGAAGCGGCCAGCGCGCGCATTGACTAGAGGGGCCAACGCGTCTGGGCAAAAATGCGGGACGGGTTTGCCCGCGATATCGTCGGGCAAGGGATAACGGAACTCGTAACGGCCGGCGCGGCGCTGGACGAACTTCATGCGGCCCATCGTACCTGGTCCCGTAGCACGCGAATGTAGCACGCGCCGGGAGGCAAGCACCTGAGAAACAACATTTTCCGAGATTGCAACGCGTTAGGCGTTGAGTGGCGCGCCCTACGGGAATCGAACCCGTGTTTTCGCCGTGAAAGGGCGACGTCCT
>CAXUMV010000176.1:0-7458 GCA_964252065.1 uncultured Lichenihabitans sp. | reverse complement strand
CGTCACCGCCTGCCCTGCCGCGAGCGGAGGCTCGGCGGCGATGGGCGGCGCGCGCAGCGTCCCGCATCCGCACGTGATGACGGCCTCGCCCCGGTCGTGCCCGGCGAAGACGCCTTCGATCAGGTTGTTCATGCCGACGAACTGGGCCACGAAGCGCGTGCGCGGGACGGCGTAGACCTCGTCGGGGGTGCCGGCCTGCTCGATCCGGCCGCCGTTCATGACCAGGACCCGGTCCGCCATCGAGAACGCCTCGTTCTGGTTGTGCGTGACGTAGACGAAGGAAATGCCGAGTCGGCGCTGGAGCCGCTTCAGTTCTCCCTGGACGCGAGCGCGCAGGTGGGCGTCGAGCGCGCTCAGAGGTTCGTCGAGCAGGAGGATGTCGGGGTTCGTGGCGAGCGCGCGCGCGATGGCGACGCGCTGCTTTTGCCCGCCGCTGAGGTCCGTCGTCCGGCGCGCCAGGAGGGCGCCGATGTCGACGAGGGCTGCGACCTCCGCCACCTTGGCATCGACCGCCGCGCGGTTATAGCGGCCGAGCGTCAGGCCGAATTCGATGTTGCGGCGGACGCTGAGATGGGGGAAGAGCGCGTAGTTCTGCCAGACGAGGCGCACGCCCCGCCCCCGTGCAGGGTTGTCGGTGACGTATTTGCCCGCGACGCGGATCAGGCCCTCGTCCGGCGTCTCGAGCCCGGCGATGACCCGCAGCAGGGTCGTCTTTCCGCAGCCGCTCGGGCCGATGATCGCCACGAACTCCCCGGCCTGGACCGAGAAGCTGGTCTCGTGAAGGGCCACGTGGCCGTCGAAGGCCTTGCGCACGCCCTCGACCGCAAGGTCGGGGATCCGCCGCTTCGGCGCCTGTCCTTTCGGGGGTTCGGGCTCGGTCAAGGTCGATCGTCGCTCGTGCGGCCAGGTCGATGCGCCGGGCCCGGAGGCCCGGCCGATGAGGCGGCGTCAGGCCGTCTTGAAGCTGTTGTAGATGTCGATCCAGGCACTGTCGGGCTGCTGCGCCGGCAGGCCGCGCGGATAGCTTTTCTCGATCATCGTCTCGACCAGCATCTTGCCGGGACTCTTGGGATCGGGAACGTAGCTCATGAGCTTGGTCTGGTCCGCATCCCAGTATTTCACGACCTGGAGATTAGGGGCGCGAGCCTTGAAGCCCTTGGTGTAGACGAGGTTCGACTGAACCTTGGCGCCGGTCATGTACTGGATCCATTTCAGCGCGAGGTCTTTGTTGGGGCTGTCCTTGCAGAGGCAGGCCGCCTCGGACCAGCGGATGCTGCCCTCCTTGGGGATATGCGACACGAAGTTGTCGTAGCCGGCCACCGTCATCTCGATGTCCATGTCGCCATATGGGGTGACGATGGCGTCCTCGTTGGCGAGCGCGCTGACGAGGCCCTGGTTCTGCTCGGCAAAGGAACTCACCTGCGGCCGGAGCTTCATCATCCAGGCCTTGACCTGATCGAGCTGCGCCGTCGAGATGTCGTAGGGCCGCTCGTTGTTGGGAAAGACGGCCAGGCTCGCATTACTCATATTGGGCAGGTACCAGTCGAACATGACGGTCTTGCCCTTGAACTTCGGGTCGAACAGTCCCGACCAGCTGTCGACCTGTTCCTCCGAGACGAACTTCTTGTTGTAGGAGATGCCATAGCAGCTGAAGCGCGTCGCGACGCCCCAGATTTTGCTGTCCGGGGCCCGCAGCAACGGAAAATCCCGGTATTTCGGATGGTAGTCCGCGAGGTTCGTGAACTCCGCGGGATTCAGCGGGTCGAGCACGCCCTGCGCCACGAACTTCTGGATGTATTCGGCATCGCTGATGATGGCGTCGAAGCTGCCCTTCGGGACCTGCGCAAAGTATTGCAGCATCTGCTCGCCGCCGATGTAGTTCTTGAACTGCACCTTTACGTTGTTGGCGTCCTCGAACTCGCCGACGACGGGCTTTTCATCGTAGCCCGGCCAGGCGAGGACATGCAGCGTCTGCGCCGCCCGAGCCTTGCTGATGATGGTGAGGTTCGACCATGCGACCGCGGAGGCGCCGAAGAGCGCGCTCCGCCGCGTGAGCCCGGGGCGCTCCCCCGGCGCGGTTCCGAGGGGCTGTGGCGTGTCGTCGGCGATTGTCATGTTGAACCCTTTGCGTCGGTCTGGAGAGGAGGGAAGGCGCCCGCGGCATCGGCTCGGGCGGCAGGCGCGAGGCTCAGGCGGCGAGCTTCGGGTAGGTCTCGCGGTCGAAGAAGACCTCGCCGGCGCGATACTGATGGGCCGGGTCGATGTTCACGTCGTAGGACGGTTCGGCATGGAGGTCGAAGATCAGTTCGATCTGAACGCCGCTCGGGTCGTAGACAAACAGCTGGAACAGCGTGGTGTTCGGGATGACGAATTCGCGCCAGGGCAGGCCGGACGTCACGAACTTCTCGCGGAAGCCCTTGTAGCCCACGCAGGACAGCGAGACGTGGTCGATCGTTCCGGTGCCGTACGGGGCGACCCCGTCCTTCCCCATGCCGGGCCCGCCCGCCCAGACATGGATGACGAGCTCCCCATTGGGAGTGGCGCAGCCGAGCCACGCGCCGGGAAAGCCGAACGGCGGGCGCGTCGCCTCCCTGAGGCCCAGCACGCCCTTGTAGAAGGCAAGGGTCTGGGGAAGGTCATTGGTCTTCACAAGGACATGCAATAGGCCAGTGACGGCGTAGCTCTCACTCATCGGTGCTTCTCGCATTGCAGATGACCGGCACGGCGATGCATCAAAGATGCCACGACCTATCCCACTGAGATTGATCGCATCATCGACTTGCTGACGTCGCGGGGGCACGGACAATGATCGTTACGCTTATTTTCTAGCCAAGAAACGGAGTTTCTGCGCAGGATACGCGTGTCCGGCCGATCGATCCCCGCTTGCCGCCGCGCTGGCACGGGGGTTGCTCCCTTCATGCGCAGCCGCAACAAGAGAAGCGCATGTCATCGAGCGATCCGATCCTGATCCGGCAGGCCGCCTGCGTGATGACCGGTGCCGGGTCGCTCGACGACATTGACATCCTGATCGAGGACGGCCGGATCACGACCATCGGCGCGGTGTCGGAGACGGCCCCGGGCACCCGTGTCATCGACGGCCGCGACCGGCTCGTCACGCCGGGCCTCGTCAACGCGCATTGGCATTCGCCGATGCAGCTTTCGGCCGGCACGTCGGACCGCATGAACCACAAGGTCTTCATGTGGCAGAACCAGGTCGACACGGCCCATCGCACGCCCGACGACATCTATCTCAGCGCCATCGTCGGATGCCTGCAGATGATCCGGTCGGGCACGACGGCGGTGATCGACCACTTCCCCGAACAGGGGTTCGGCCCCGAGGACGTCGGCACGGTCGTCCGGGCCTTCGAGGATTGCGGCATGCGGGCCGTGGTGGCGCTCCGGATCTTCGACGGCGAGTACGCCGACATCCTGCCGCCGCCCGAACGGCGCTCGCCGGCCCTTCAGGCGGCGCTTGCGGGCGGCAATACGCTGGCGCCGCGGCCGCTCGCCGACACCCTCGACCTCGTGCGCACCTGCATCGCCCGCTTCGACCGGACGGCGGGCCGCATTCGCATCTTCCCGGCGCCATCCAACCCGGTCCGCTGCTCGGACGAGCTGCTGAGCGCCTGCCAGTCGATCGCCGAGGCGCACGACACCGGCGTCCACTGCCACATGCTGGAGACGCGCACCCAGGCCGAGCTGGCCCAGGCGCGCTACGGGACGACCATGATCGAGCACATGGTGGAGCTCGGCGCCTTCGACAGGCGCTGGAGCAACGCGCATTGCAACTGGCTGTCGTCTGCGGAGATCGCTCTGATGGGGGACCGCCAGGCCGTGGCCGTCTTCAACCCCGAAAGCAATCTGAAGATCGGCTCGGGCATCCCGCCCATTCCCGCACTGCTCGCGGCGGGCGTTCCTTGCGCGCTGGGCACGGACGGGGCCAGCACCAACGACAACCTGATCCTGCATGAGGCGATGCAGCTGGCCGCGATCCTCCATCGGCCGGGGGAACACGACAGGCGCCGCTGGGTCCGCTGCGAGGATGCGCTCGCCATGGCGACGACCGGCGGCGCCAAGGCGATGCTGGAGCCGGATCTCGGCCTGCTCGCCCCGGGCCAGAAGGCCGATCTCGTGCTGCACGACCTGTCGGCCGGCTGGTGGACGCCGCTCAACGATCCCGTCCAGCAGTTCGTCTTCGGCGAGCGCGGCGGATCGGTCCGGACCGTGATCGTCGACGGCCGGATCCTTCTCGACGAGGGGCGCGTGACGATGGTCGACGAGGCGGCCGTGGTGGCCGAGGCGCGCGCCGTGCTTGGCCGCGTGCGGGCGCGCAACGACGCCGTGCGCGCCGTGGCGGACGAAGTGGCCCGGCTCGAATGAGGAGACCTGCATGATCCACGAGGATTTCATGGCCCGCGCGATCGCGATCTCGCGCCGCGCGCTCGAGGAACCCGGCACGGCGCCCTTCGGCGCCGTGATCGTGCGCGAGGGGACGATCGTCGGTGAGGGGCTGAACCACGCGGCCGCGTCGTTCGACCCCTCCTCGCATGGCGAGGTCGAGGCCATCAAGGACGCCTGCCGCAACCTCAAGACGCTCGATCTGTCGGGCTGCGACCTCTACACCTCGTGCGAGCCGTGCTCGATGTGCGTGGCCACGATGCGGATCGCCGGCATCCGCACGCTCTACTATGCCGCCTCCCTGCGGCAGGCCGGGCCGCCGATCACGGCCGCCATGAAGCCGCCGATCGACACCGACGACCTGCGCGCCGAGTGCGGGCGGCCGGTCCACGAGCGCAAGATGCCGGCCGCCCAGATGATGGCGGCGGAGGCGGTCGCGGTGCTCGAGCTGTGGGCCGCTCCCGGGCGCTGACCGGGCGAGCGACCGGCCGGGCCCGCGGGGCCCGCGCACGCTCCCTGCAGCGATGCCGGACGCACCGCCCCTGGCGGTCTACGCGCGGCGCACCTTGGCCATGAAGGTGCTGGTGCGGTCGGCTTTCGGCGCGTCGAAGATGGACGCGGCGGGACCCGTCTCGACGATGCGGCCGGCGTCCATCATGACGACCATGTCGGCGATCTCACGGACGAAGTGCATCTCGTGGCTCACGAGCAGCATGGTCATGCCGCCGGCCGCGAGCGTGCGGATGGTGTCGAGCACCTCGTGGACGAGTTCGGGATCGAGGGCGGCCGTGACTTCGTCCAGCAGGAGCAGGTCGGGCTTCAGCATGAGGGCGCGGGCGATGGCGACCCGCTGCTGCTGGCCGCCGGAGAGCTGGTCCGGATAGGCGGCGTGCTTGTCCGCAAGACCCACCTTGGCCAGAAGCCCCCGGCCTCGCGGTCGACTTCTCCGCGGGGGCGGTGCTGCACCTGCAGCGGCGCCACCGTGACGTTGCCGAGCGCCGTCATGTTCTGGAACAGGTTGTATTGCTGGAAGACGATCGCCATGCGCCGGCGCGCCGCCTTGAGGCTCGCGGGCGAGTCGTAGCGGATCGTCTCGTCGGCGAAGCGCACCACGCCCGCCGTGGCCCGCGTGAGGCCGACGAGGGTGCGCAGGAGCGTCGACTTGCCCGAGCCGGAGGGTCCGATCAGCGCGACGACGCTGCCCTTCTCGACCGTGAGGTCGATGTCCCGCAGGATCGGCAGCGCCCCGTAGGACGCCGACAGCCCATCAATGGCGAGGAGCGGCAAGGCGGGCCTCCAGGTGACGGCCGAGCCGCGCCAGCGGCCAGGAGATCGCAAAGTAGATCAGCATCGCGGTACCGAACACGAGCAGGCTCGACAACCCGCGATTGTTGAACGTCTTGGCCACGAAGGTCAGCTCGACGACGCCCATCTGGGAGGCCAGCGCCGTGTCCTTGATGAACATCACGACGAAGGCGATGCCCGGCGGCAGCACGATCATCCAGGCCTGCGGCAGGATCACGGCGCGCACCACGAGCCAGCGCGGGAAGTTCATCGCGGCGGCCGCCTCGATCTGCGGGCGCGCGACCGCCTCGAAGCCGGCCCGGATGATCTCCGCGATGAAGGCCGTCGAGACGAGGCAGATGGCGATGGTCGCGATGGCGAAGAGGCTCGCGTCCGGCGCCACCGCCTGGATCTAGAACAGGACGATGAACAGGACCACCAGGAACGGGATGCGCCGGAACAGCTCGACATAGCCGATCAGCACCACCTTGAGCGGCAGCAGGGCCGGATGCGTGCTTGTGCGGACAAGGACGATGAGAAAGCCCGCCAGCGTGCCGACGCCGCAGCCGGTCGCCGTCAGCAGGATCGTCATGCCGGCCCCCTGCGCGAGGAAGAGCAGGTTCGAGGGGGTGAAGAACAGCGGAGCCTGGCCGATGATCAGCGCGAGCATCAGATCACCTTCATGCGCACGCGGAAGAAGAACCGGCCGATGCCCGCCAGCAACGCCGTCACGGCGATCGTCAGGCCGACATAGATCAGCGCAACCACGATGAAGACCTCGATCGAGCGCAGGGTCTCGGAGGAGACGTTGATGGCGCGGCCGGTGAGCTCCTCGACGCCGATCAGAGCCGCGATGGAGGAGCCGAGCACCATCCAGATGAAGAAGCTCGAGAGCGGCGCAAAGAGCGTCCGCATGAGATGCGGCAGGATCACGTGGCGGACCACCTGGAGGCGGGCGAAGCCGAGCACCTCGGCGGCTTCGAGTTCGCTCGCGCGGACGCTGGCAAAGCCGCCGCGCATGATCTCGGTGAGGTAGGCGCCGGCCACGAGCGTCAGCCCGATCGACGCGGCCGCGAACGGGGGAAGCAGGATGCCGACCTCGGGCAGTCCGTTGAACAGGAAATAGATCTGGATGAAGGCCGGCGTGTTGGTGAAGAGCCCGACATAGGCCCGCACGATCCCGCGCGGGACCGGGCCGCCATAGAGGCGCACCGAGGCGCCGAGAAGGCCGATGGCCGCGCCGATGCCGAAGCTGAGGAGCGCCAGCTCGAGCGAGATCGCGGCGCCGCCGAGCAGGTAAGGGATGCGCCCCGAGATCTGGCCGAACTGGAACGTGTAGTTCACGCCGGGGCCCACCGCGGAGGACCGATGTCGAACGCCGCTTCGCCCGGGCGTCCGGAGCCCGAGGGAGGACTGACCCCCCTACTCCGGACCCTATGTGCCGAGCCGCACGCGATCAACGGCCGGACCCGATCAGAAGAAGGGCTGCACCGGGACGGGAACCAGCATCGGGGTGCCGAACCACTTCTCCCACAACTGGCCGATCGTGCCGTCCGTGTGAAGGCCGTAGAGCTCGACGTTCAGGAACTGCACCAGGCCCTCGTTGCCCTTCTGCGTCCCGATCGCGTCGTAGGCGGTGAAGACCGTGTCGCTCGACCGGGTCCACTTCACGGCCGTATAGTTCTTCGTGAAGGCCCAATAGAAGTCGAGCAGGTCGACCATCGCGTCGGCGCGGCCC
Organism: uncultured Lichenihabitans sp.; assembly: GCA_964252065.1. Classification (GTDB taxonomy): domain Bacteria; phylum Pseudomonadota; class Alphaproteobacteria; order Rhizobiales; family Beijerinckiaceae; genus Lichenihabitans. The sequence continues at coordinate 38 of CAXUMV010000176.1, read as the reverse complement.
TGCGCGACCGCCCGGACGGCATCGGCGTTGGCGTCGAC
>CAXUMV010000175.1:1656-7545 GCA_964252065.1 uncultured Lichenihabitans sp. | reverse complement strand
CGACCTCGCCCGCGTCGGTCTCGTCGATCATCAGCCCGACATGGAAGTTGCCGTCCCCGACATGGCCGACCACCGGACCGATGAGTTCGCTCGCCAGGAGATCGGCCTGCGTCTCGGTCACGCAATCGGCGAGGCGCGAGATGGGCACGCACACGTCGGTCGGCAGGCTCTTCGTGCCGGGGCGCAGCGCGAACCCCGCCCAGAACACGTCGTGCCGCGCCTGCCACAGCCGGGTGCGCTCCTCCGGCCGCACCGCCCAGGCGAAGGGGCCGCCCTGCTGGTCGGCCGCGATGTCGCCGAAGCGCGCCGCCTGCTCCTCGACGCTGGCCGCGGTGCCGTGGAACTCGACGAAGAGGTGCGGGATCTCGGGCAGGCCGAGGCGGGAGTAGAGGTTGGCGGCCCTGACCTGCAGCGCGTCCATGAGCTCGATGCGGGCCACCGGGATGCCCGACTGGATGGTGGCGATCGTCGCGTTGCACGCCGCCGCCACGCTCGGGAAGGGGCAGACCCCGCCCGCGATCGCCTCGGGAATGCCGCTGAGGCGCAGCGTCACGGCGGTGATCACCCCGAGCGTGCCCTCCGCCCCGACCATCAGGCGGGTGAGGTCGTAGCCCGCCGAGGACTTCCTGGCGCGCCGCCCGGTCTCGATGATCTCGCCCGAGGGGAGCACTACCTGGAGGGCGATCACGTTGTCCTTCATGGTGCCGTAGCGGACCGCGTTGGTGCCGGAGGCGCGCGTCGAGGCCATGCCGCCGATCGAGGCGTCGGCCCCCGGATCGATCGGGAAGAACAGCCCGCTGTCCCGCAGATGCTCGTTGAGCGCCTTGCGGGTGAGGCCCGGCTCGACCACGCAGTCGAGATCCTCGGCATGCACCGCGAGCACCCGGTTCATGCGGGCGAGGTCGATCGTGATGCCGCCGAACGGCGCGTTCACGTGGCCCTCGAAGGAGGTGCCGGTGCCGTAGGGGATGACCGGCACCCCGCGGGCGCTGCAGATCGTGACGATGGCGGCGACCTCGGCGGCCGTCTCCGGATAGGCCACGGCGTCGGGCAGCGTGGGGCGGACGAGCGTCAGGGTGTTGGCGTGCTGCTCGCGGATGGCGGTGGCCGTCGCGAGCCGGGTCCCGAGCGCCGCCGACAGGTCGTCGATGGCCCCCTGCAGGGCCGCGGGGGAGGGACGGGCCGGTCCGGTCATCCGCCGGCCTTGCGCAGGCGCACGACGGTGAACAGGCCGAGCGGCGCCACGGTGCGCCGGTCGGTCAGGGTCACGCCGGGGCGGCCCGCGAGCCAGTCGCCGAGCACCCGGAAGGGGAACTGGGGATGCCAGCCGAGCGAGGCGCTGCGCCGCCCGAGCCAGGCCTCGAGGGGTTTCAGCGGCCCGCGCTCGGCCCCGAAATGATTGACCAGGACGATCTGCCCGCCCGGCCGCACAACGCGCAGGATCTCGTCCATCATGGCATGGGGGTCGGGCACGACGGTGAGCACGTAGGGGACCACGGCCGCATCGAAGGCGCCGTCGGCGAAGGCCATGCGGGTCGCATCCATGACGCAGAGGCCGTCGACCCCCGCAAGGCCCTCCCGGCGGGTGCGCTCGCCGGCCCGGCGCAGCATGGCCTCGGCGAGGTCGATCCCCACGACATGGCGGCCGGGCGGGAACATGGGCAGCTCCAGCCCGGTGCCGACCCCGACGTCGAGGACGCTGGTCGCGCCCTCGGCGACGGCCGCGACCGCGGCCCGGCGCCCGGCCCGCATCACCGCCGTGAAGGCGAGGTCGTAGACCGGCGCCCAGCGCGCATAGGCGGACACGACCTGCGCCGATTGGGTGATGGTGGCGCGGTCGCCCGCCGTATCGCTCCGGCTCATCCGGCCAGGGCTTCGGTCAAGGCCCGGATGCCGACCGGGGTCGTGGCCGCGATGGTGCCCCCGCCCAGGACCCGCGCCTCGGGCGCCGTGGAGGCATAGAACACGCAGGCCTGGCCGGGAGAGACGCCGTCCTCGGCCCCGAGCAGCAGCACCTCCGGCCGGCCCTCGCCCCGGCGCAGCACGGCCGGCACGGGCGGCCGGGTGGAGCGCAGGCGCACGGCGATCTCCTCGCCGGCCTCGAGGGCCGCCTCGAGCGGGCCCGGGCCGATCCAGTTGACCTCGCGCAGCGCGACGCTCCTGATCGCGAGGGCCTCGCGGGGCCCGACGATCACGCGGGCGCGCGGCGCATCGAGGGCGACCACGTAGAGCGCCTCGGAGGCGGGCCCGCTCGCCCCCTGCAGCCCGAGGCCGCGGCGCTGGCCGACCGTGAAGTGGAGGATGCCGGCGTGGCGCCCGAGCACCCGGCCGTCGAGGTGCACGATGTCGCCGGGCGTCGCGGCCCCGGGGCGCAGCCGCTCGATGAGGTCGCCGTAGCGGCCGCTCGGCACGAAGCAGATGTCCTGGCTGTCGTGCTTGTCTGCCACCGCGAGGCCGAGCTCGCGGGCGAGGGCGCGGACGGCGGGCTTGGTCATCGTCCCGAGCGGGAAGCGCAGCAGATCGAGCTGCTCGGGGGTGGTGGCGAACAGGAAGTAGCTCTGGTCGCGCTCGGTGTCGCGGGCGCGGAACAGCGCGCGGCCCCCGCCCTCCAGCGCCTGCGAGGCGACGTAGTGGCCGGTCGCCAGGGCATCGGCGCCGAGGTCGCGGGCGGTGTCGAGCAGGTCGGCGAATTTGACGTGCTGGTTGCAGCTCACGCAGGGGATGGGGGTCTCCCCCTTCAGGTAGCTGTCCGCGAAGGCGTCGATGACCTTGGCGCGGAAGCGGCTCTCGTAGTCGAGCACGTAGTGCGGGATGCCGAGGCGCGCCGCCACGGCCCGCGCGTCGCCGATGTCGCGGCCCGCGCAGCAGGTGCCCTGGCGGCCGCTCGCCTCCCCGTGGTCGTAGAGCTGCAGCGTCACGCCCACGACCTCGTAGCCGTCCCGGGCCAGCATCGCGGCGACGACCGAGGAGTCGACGCCGCCCGACATGGCGACGACCACCCGCGTGCCGGCCGGCGGCTTGGCGATCCCAAGGCTGTTGAGCGGTGACGTCATGACGTCCGGAACGATGACACGAGGCTGCGTGGCACGATGTAACGGCTTTGCCCGCTCCGTGCCAGGGTCGCGCGGCGCGGCGAGGCATCCGGGCGCACCACCTCCTCGCCGAGCCCGGGATGCCGGGGCTTGGCAGCGCCGTGCGTGTCACGCAAAAGACCGGACGATGATGTCCATTCCATCTCGGCCGGTCTGGTGACGCGCCTCGACCTGCGGCACGCGCTGGTCGCGATCGGCGATCTCCGCGACGGCTGGCCGCCCGCGGACGATCCGGAGCCCTCGGTCGAGGCTGCCGCCGACGCGTGGCGGCAGAGGGCGGCCGCAGGCGGCGTTCCGGGCCGCGACGGCCGGCCGTACGCGCCGGTCGAGGTCGTGGGCGGCTACCTCGAGCGGCTGCCGCTCGCCTGCGTGCGGGCCGGCCTCGTGGAGCGGGCCGAAATCTGGCACCACTGGCGCCCGGCCGACCCCGGCCCGATGCGGCAGGAGGGTCCCGCGCTCGTCCGCCGCGCCTTCCGGATCGGCGGGGAGGCCACCCCGTTCCGGTCGAACAGCATGGCGGGGTTCGTGGCGGCCTTCGGGGCCCCAAAAATCCTCTGCGTCTGGGGGCTCGGGGTGGACGAGGCGCTGCTGGACGCCTGCCGGGACAGCTTCCGCATCTATAATTCGATCGACGCGCCGGCCCTGCGCGTGCCGCCGGCCGTCAGCGGGCGCTTCGACCTCGTGCTCACGGCCGCCGAGTGGCAATCGGCGGCCGTGCGCGAGCGCCATCCCGGGATGCCCTGCGCCGTCCTGCCGATCGGCCCGGACTTCGCCGACCCGGTCACCTTCCGTCCGCTCGGGCTCGAGAAGCGCTACGACGTGATCTATGTCGCGGCCGCCCAGCCCTACAAGCGGCACGACATCCTGTTCGACGGCCTCGCCCGCGCGCCCCGGCGCCTCAAGGCGCTGTGCGTGTTCGGCTATGGGGAGGCGGCCGATGCGCTGCGCGGACGCGCCGCGGAGCTCCATCTCGACGTGGACTTCGTCGGGCCGCCCGGCGTCGACTTCGCCGAGGTGAACCGGCTCATGAACCTCGCCCGCGTCGGCGTCGTGTGCGGGGTCGAGGACGGGGCCCCGGCGATCCTGACCGAATACATGCTGGCGGGCCTTCCGGTCCTGGCCAACGCCGCCCTGAGCTGCGGGCTGCAGTATATCCGTCCCGAGACCGGCCGGACGGCGGACGCCGACGGTTTCGCGGCGGCGCTGATGGAACTCGTGGACGCGTCGGGAACTTACACTTCTCGTGAGGCCGTCCTGTCGCGATGGACGTGGCCGCATTCCGTGGACCGTCTCGCTCGCCTGATCGCAGACACCCCGAAAGGCCGCCGGACGCTGGGCGGCTGAGGGTCCGCCACGATGCGGCCATGAGTCTGCTCGACGGGCGGTCGAAAGCCGCCATAATGTTGCGCCGAGCCGCAGAGGAGGACCGTGTTGAAGGTGTCGCAACTTCCCCTGTCAAGCTGCACGACCTCCGACCCGTCCTCCCGTCATCCGCCACCGCTGATCTGTTTTTCCCACCTGCGGTGGGACTTCGTGTTTCAGCGGCCGCAGCACCTGATGACGCGCTTCGCCGAGGATCGGCGGGTCTTCGTCTTCGAGGAGCCGATCGCCTGCGATCATCCGCGGCCCTACCTCGAGCATCACGCCTTTCCCGAGCAGGGCGTCACGGCGCTCCGCCCGCGCCTGCCCCACTGGTGGGACGAGGCGGCCCGGCAGGCGGGGCTGCGCGACATGCTGGACGGCCTGCTGACGCTTCAGGGCGGCGGGCGGCCGGTCCTGTGGTTCTACACGCCGATGATGTTCGGCTTCGCGCGCCACGTCGACGCCGCGGCCGTCGTCTACGACTGCATGGACGAGCTGTCCGCCTTCGACCATGCGCCGCCCGGCCTCAAAGCGCTGGAAGCCGAACTGATGCAGCGGGCCGACGTCGTGTTCACCGGCGGCCATAGCCTCTACGAGGCCAGGCGCGCCGCCCACGACAACATCCATCCCTTCCCCTCCAGCGTCGATGTCGCCCACTTCCGGCGCGCCCGGGCCGAAGGGGGCGAGGAGCCGGCCGACCAGGCCGGCATCCCGCATCCGCGCCTCGGCTTCTATGGGGTGATCGACGAACGCATGGACCTCGCCCTCATCCATGCGGTGGCCTTGCGGCGCCCCGACTGGCAGTTCGTCATGGTCGGCCCCGTGGTGAAGATCGACCCGGCCGCTCTGCCGCGGCTGCCGAACATCCATTACCTCGGCGGCAAGGGATACGAGGCCCTGCCGGCCTATCTGGCGGGCTGGGATGTCTGCCTCATGCCCTTCGCGGTGAACGAGGCGACCCGCTTCATCAGCCCCACCAAGACCCCGGAATATTTGGCGGCGGGCCGGCCCGTCGTCGCGACGCCCATCGCCGACGTGGTGCGCCACTACGGGCGCCTCGCCGGCATCGCGATCGCGGCCGACGCGCCCGCCTTCACGGAGGCCTGTGCCGCCATGCTGCACCTCGCCGGCACGCCCTCGGCGTGGCGGCCGGAGGTCGATGCGGCGCTCGCCGGGCAGTCCTGGGACCACACCTTCGCCCGCATGCGCACGCTGCTCGCGGAGGCCGTGGAGCGCCGCGCCGCGCCGCCCGGCGAGGCCGTCCACCCTCGTCTTCCGCGCCCGGCGCTGCGCACCGCGGGCCGGCGCAAGCCGTTCGACGTCCTCGTCGCGGGGGCGGGCTTTGCGGGCGCCGTGCTGGCCGAGCGGCTCGCGGCGGGCTCGGGCCGCCGGGTGCTGGTGGTCGACCGCCGCCCCCATGTCGGGGGCAACGCCT
>CAXUMV010000175.1:0-1646 GCA_964252065.1 uncultured Lichenihabitans sp. | reverse complement strand
ACGAGATCGACGCGGCCGGCATCCTGGTGCATCGCTACGGGCCGCACATCTTCCACACCAACAGCCAGGACGTGGTCGACTACCTGTCGCGCTTCACGGACTGGCGTCCCTACGAGCACCGCGTGCTCGCCAGCGTCGGCGACCTGCTGGTCCCCATGCCGATCAACCGCACCACGCTGAACGCGGTCTGCGGGCTCAGCCTGTCGAGCGACGCGGAGGCCGCGGCCTTCCTGGCCTCGCGGGCCGAGCCGACGACGGCGATCCGCACCGCCGAGGACGCCGTGGTGGCCAAGGTCGGGCGCGAGCTCTACGAGCTGTTCTTCCGCGGCTACACGCGCAAGCAGTGGGGCGTCGATCCTTCCGAGCTCGACCGCTCCGTGACCGAGCGCGTGCCGACCCGGGCGAGCACGGACGACCGCTATTTCGGCGACAGCTTCCAGGCCATGCCGGCCCAGGGCTACACCCGGATGTTCGAGGCCATGCTCGACCATCCCCGCATCACCATCGAGACGGGGGTGGAGTTCGACGACGTCCGGCGGGACGTCAAGGCCTCCCACACCGTCTTCACCGGGCCGATCGACGAGTTCTTCGGCCACAGGTTCGGCCCGCTGCCCTACCGGAGCCTCAGCTTCCGGCACGAGACCCACGCCATGCGCCGGTTCCAGCCCGTGGGCGTCGTGAACTACCCGAGCGCCGGCGTACCCCACACTCGCATCACCGAGTACAAGCACCTGACCGGGCAGGTCAGCGAGCGGACCAGCATCACCTACGAGGTTCCCGCGGCCGAGGGCGATCCCTACTACCCGATCCCGCGGCCCGAGAACCAGGCGCTCTACAAGCGCTACGAGGCGCTCGCCCTGGCGCGGCCGGACGTCAGTTTCGTCGGGCGCCTGGCGACTTACCGCTACTACAACATGGACCAGGTGGTCGGGCAGGCGCTCGCGACCTACCGGCGCCTCGTCGAGCGGAGCGTCGCGGCCTCGGGCGGCGTGCCGGCGTCCGACGAGCCGAGCACGGCCGCCATGGCCTGACGGAGGCCCGGTTGACCGCCGCCCGGCTCTGCCTTGCGACCGACAGCCGGGACCCGTCGGGGGTGGGCGAGCATATGCTCGTCATGGCGCAGGCCCTGCGTCACCGCCTCGGCCTCGTCCTCGCCTGCCCGGCCAGCCCGGGCGGGAACGCCCTGCTGGCGCGCGCCGGCCGCCTCGGGATCGGCATCAAGCGCCTGGAGGACGACCGGGACGCCACGGTCGCCTGGCTGCGGCGCATGGGCTTCGGCCTGCTGCACGTCCATGCCGGGGTGGGCTGGGAGGGCCATGACCTTGCGGCGGCGGGCCGGGCCGCGGGCCTGCCCCGCATCGTGCGGACCGAGCACCTCCCCGACGTGATCACCGACCCGGCCCAGCGCCGCCAATATGCCGCCGGCATCGCCCTCGTCGACCGGATCGTGTGCGTGTCGGGCGCGGCGGCCGCGAGCTTCGCCGCGGCCGGCGTTGCGGCGGATCGGCTGGCCGTCGTCCGCAACGGCCTGTGGGACCGGCCGCCGTCCCGCTCGCGCGAGGCGGTGCGCGCCGCCCTCGACGCCGATGCGGCGCAGCCCGTGCTGCTGACGACGGCGCGCTTCACGGCCCAGAAGGGCCATGCGG
>CAXUMV010000174.1:936-7575 GCA_964252065.1 uncultured Lichenihabitans sp. | reverse complement strand
CAGGTGCTCGGCAAAGGCCTTGGTGGAGGGCACGGCCGCGCGGTCGATGCGGCAGCGCCGCCCTGTGCCGCCGGCGGGGTCGGGTGCCTCGACCCCGGTGCCGAGCTGGCGCGTGGGGGCGTCCACGCCCTCCCCCTCGCGCAGGGCGACCGACACCGTCCAGCCGCCATTGCCCTGGATCCTGGCGAGGTCGCCCGCCTCCGCCCGCCGCAGCCCGCGCCCCTGCGTCAGCATCGAGAGCGCTTCGAGCAGGTTCGTCTTGCCGGCCCCGTTCTCGCCCGTCAGCACCACGGTGCGGCCCGTGATCGCAAGATCGAGCGAGGCGTAGGAGCGGAAATCGCTCAGGATCAGCCGCGTGACCGCGGGGCGGCGCAGGTGGACCGAGGAGACGTCGAGGCCGGCTGTGGTCACGGCCGGCTCCAGGGCCGAAGGCCGGACGGGGGTCCTGTCCGCGACAGAGGCGGGTTGGGGGGCCGTGCCGCCCGCCTCACACCCGCATCGGCATCAGGACGTAGAGCGCCGAGGCGCCCTCCCGGTCCTGCACTACGGTCGGCGAGCCGGCGTCGGCGAGCTTGAGAAGCGCGGTGTCGTTGTCGAGCTGGTCGGTGATGTCGAGGAGGTAGCGGGCGTTGAAGCCGATATCGAGGGGGGCGGCGTCGTAGTCGACGTCGAGCTCCTCGGTGGCCGAGCCCGCATCAGGGTTGTTGACGCTGACCGTCAGCTTGCCGTCGGCGAGCGCGAGCTTCACGGCGCGGCCCCGCTCGGAGGAGATCGTCGAGACGCGGTCGACGGCCGCCGCGAAGGGCCCCTTCTCCACCGTCAGGAACTTCTCGTTGCCGGTCGGGATCACCCGGGCATAGTCGGGGAAGGTCCCGTCGATCAGCTTGGTGGTCAGCACCACGGTGCCGAAGATCAGCCGGATCTTGGTGGCCGATAGCTCGACCGCGACCTCGCTGCTGGGATCCTCGATGAGCTTCTGGATCTCGGCGACCGCCTTGCGCGGCACGATGATGCCCGGCATGTCGACGGCCCCGGCCGGGGCCGGGATCTCCACCCGGGCAAGGCGGTGGCCGTCGGTCGACACGGCGCGGAACATCGGCTGGCCCTCGACCTCCAGCGTGTGCATGAAGATGCCGTTGAGGTAGTAGCGGGTCTCCTCGGTCGAGATGGCGAACTGGGTCTTCTCGATCAGCTGCTTCAGGGCCTTGGCGCCGAGCGAGAAGCGGTGCGTCGGCTCGCCGGCCGACAGATCCGGGAAGTCGCTCTCGGGCAGGCATTGCAGCTGGAACCGCGAGCGGCCCGAGCGGAGGGTCAGCTGGCCCGCGTCCCCGGTCATCTCCAGCGTCACCTGCGCGCCGTCGGGCAGCTTGCGGACGATCTCGTGCAGCGTATGGGCCGGCAGCGTCGTCGACCCCGGCTGGCCGACCTCGGCGGGCAGCGTCTCGACGACTTCGAGATCGAGGTCGGTGGCCTTGAGCTGGAGCCCGGCCGCGGTGGTCCGCACCAGCACGTTGGACAGGATCGGGATGGTGGTCCGGCGCTCGACAACCCGGTAGACGTGACCGAGCGACTTCAGCAGAGCTGCGCGCTCCAGAGTGACTTTCATGACGGCTCACCGCTCGACGCTTGGCTTGACACCCCGAGCGGCGAAGTCCGGCCGTCGCCACGCCCTCGGGGGCCGCGACTTTTCACAAATCCGCGCTGTTAGGCAAGCGCGGTTGTTCGGTGATCCCGGCCGCGCTAGCGCCGCAGCATCCATTCGTGGGCGGGATCGTTGTGGAAGCGCCAGATGCGCGTCGGTCCCGCCATGACGTTCAGGTAGAACAGGTCGTAGCCATGCGGGGCGCCGACCGGATGATAGCCGCGGGGAACCAGCACCACGTCGCGGTCGGCAAAGCTGACGCTCTCGTCGAGCGAGCGGTCGTCGGTGTAGACGCGCTGCATGCCGTAGCCCTGCGGCGGGTTCAGCCGGTGGTAGTAGGTCTCCTCCAGCAGGCTCTCGGCGGGCAGGTTGTCCTGGTCGTGCTTGTGGGGCGGGTAGCTCGACCAGTTGCCGGCCGGCGTCACGACCTCGACCACCAGCAGGCTCTCGGCGATGCCGGTGTCGGGCAGGATGTTGCGCACGTGCCGCGTGTTGCTGCCCTGGCCCCGGGTCTCCTGCCCGACCTCCTCGGGCGGAATGGCGCGCGCCGGCAGCGTGCCTGTGCCCGGCGCCTTGCACAGGGCCACCTCGCACGGCCCCTCGGCCGCGACCCGCACCGACGAGCCGGCCGGCACGTAGAGCGACCAGGGCCGGCCCTCGAACACACTCCCCCGCTCGCCGATCACCCCGAAGTCGTGCCCGCCCGCGCCGACCCGCGCCCGGCCGGACAGCATCACGACGCAGACCTCGCTCGACCCGGTCTGCTGCGCGAGGCTCATGCCGGCCGCAAGGTCGTAGACCTCGAACCCGATGTACGTCCAGCCGGCGCTTTGCGGCGTGATCGCATGGACGCGCCCGTCCGCATCGGGCTTCGAGGGACGGACCAGGAGCGGGGAAGCAGGCATCGCGAGACCCTTTGGCAAGGAGCTCCTTCTCCCGCCCCGCGAGAGAAGGTGGCCGACAGGCCGGATGAGGGGACTCTCAGGTCTGAGGATCCCCTCATCCCCGCTGTCGCGGACCTTCTCCCGCAGGCGGGAGAAGGGCATTGTTCTGGACCGTTTACCGCAGCCCGGCTTCGCCGAGCGCGGCCTTGATGTGGGCGACACCCTTCCTGGCATAGGCCAGCGGGTTCGCCTTCTCCGGATCCTGCTCGGCTTCGAGCACAACCCAGCCGCTGTAGCGGGGCAGCGCCTTGAACACCTCGGCGTAGTCGACGCAGCCGTCGCCCGGCACCGTGTAGACGCCGAGCTCAAGGCCCTGGCCGAGGATCGCGTCCAGGAAGCTGAGGTCGGCGGCCTCCGCCGCCTTGCGGATGGCGGGCCGGACGTCCTTGCAATGGACGTGGGTGATGCGGTCGGCGTAGCGGCGGGCGAGGGCGGCCGGATCGGCGCCGCCCCAGGTCGCATGGCCCGTGTCGAGCAGCAGGTTGGCCGGCGCTTGCGTGGCCGCCATGAAGGCGTCGATGTCGGCCTCGGACTGCACGATCGTGCCCATGTGGTGGTGGTAGCAGAGCTTCAGCCCCTCCTCGGCGAGGCGCCGGGCGAACTCGGTGACCTTGGCGCCGTAGGAACCCCACGCCTCCGCCGGCATGACCGGCCGCCGGGACAGCGGCACGGTCCGGTCGCCGTGGATGGTGTTGGAGCACTCGCAGACGATGAAGACGTCGGTGCCCATCGCCTTGAGAAGCGCCCTGTGGGCCGCGGCCGCTTCGAACTCCTCGGCGGCCGAGCGCGTGAGGAGCTCGATCGAGTACCAGCCCCCGATGCATGCGAGGCCGAAGGGGGCCAGCGCCGCCTTGAGGGCGCCGGGTTCGCGGGGGAACTTGTTGCCGAGCTCCATGCCCTCGATGCCGGCCTCGCGAGCCTCGGCGAGGCAGGTCTCGAGCGGCGTGTTCCCGCCGATCGCGGTCAGGTCGTCGTTGGACCAGCCGATCGGATTGGCCCCGATGCGGATTGCCATGGGTTCGTGTCCCTTCAGTTGACGGCGCGCTGGCGGCTGCGCCTCTGCTCGTAGCCCGCATGGGCGGTCTCGACCTCGGGCCGGACGGAGACCTGCGGCACGGCCACGTCCCACCAGAAGCCGCCGGCATCGGTGGAGGGGCCGGCATCGGTGTCGATCAGGATCACCTGCGTGACGGCGGCGCTGCGGGACCGTTCAAAGGCCGCCTCGAGCTCGGCGATGCCGGCGACCTTCTGGGCCTCGGCGCCCAGGCTGCGGGCGTGGGCCACGAAGTCGATCCGCGGCAGGGTCACGTGGCGGCTGTCGACCAGGAGATTGTTGAAGGGCGCGCCGCCGCATTCCTGCTGCAGGCGGTTGATGCAGCCGTAGCCCCCGTTGTCGAGCAGCACGATGGTCAGCTTCAGCCCCAGCATGACGGAGGTGGCGATTTCGGAGTTCAGCATGAGGTAGGAGCCGTCGCCCACCATCACGATCACCTCGCGGTCGGGCAGCGCCATCTTGACCCCGAGGCCGCCGGCGATCTCGTAGCCCATGCAGGAGTAGCCGTATTCGAGGTGGTAGCCGAGCGCGTCGCCCGACTTCCACAGCTTGTGGAGCTCGCCCGGCAGGCCGCCCGCGGCGCAGACCACGACGTCCGAGGGCCGGCCGACGCGCTGCACGGCGCCGATCACCTGAGCGTCCGAGGGACGCTCGACGTTGGTCGGCGCGGTATAGGTGGAGGCGGTCGCATCCCAGCGCGCCTTCTCGGATGCCATCCTGTCCGTCCAGGCGCCGGGCGCCCTGTAGGGGCCGAGACGCGTCGTCAGCGCCTGCAACCCCGCAACGGCGTCCGCGACGAGCGGCCGGGCCCCGTATTTGGTGACGTCGAAGCTCTGGACGTTGAGCATCACGATCTCGGCCTTGGGGCTGCCGACCAGCGCGGCGGAGCCGGTCGTGAAGTCGGCGAGGCGGGTGCCGACGGCGAGCAGCACGTCGGCCTCCGCCACCAGGGTGTTGGAGGCTCCCGTGCCGGTCACCCCGACGGCGCCCATCGCATGGGCGTGGCTGTCGGGCAGCGAGGACTTGCCGGCCTGGGTCTCGACGACCGGCATGCCGTGCGTCTCGGCGAAGGCCGCGAGCTGGGTCTCGGCCGAGGCGTAGAGCACGCCGCCGCCCGCCACGATCACGGGGCGTCTGGCCCGCGCCAGAATGGCGGCGGCTTCGTCGAGCTCGACGGGGTCCGGCGGGGCGCGGCGGATGCGGCGCATCTTCTGCGCGAAGAAACGCTCGGGGTAGTCGTAGGCCTCCGCCTGCACGTCCTGGCAGAAGCTCAGGGTGACGGGCCCGCACTCGGCCGGGTCGGTCAGCACGGCCAGCGCGCGCTCGAGCGCCGGCATGATCTGCTCGGGCCGCACGATGCGGTCGAAGTAGCGCGAGACGGGCCGGAAGCAGTCGCTCGCCGAGACCGTGCCGTCGCTGAAGTCCTCCACCTGCTGCAGCACGGGATCGGGCCGCCGGTTGGCGAAGACGTCGCCGGGCACGAGCAGCACGGGCAGCCGGTTCACGTGCGCCAGCGCGCAGGCCGTCACCATGTTCGTGGCGCCGGGCCCGATCGAGGTCGTGGCGTAGGCGATGGCGCTGTGGGCCATGGCCTGCTCGTTGTGGGCCCGGAAGGTCGGGAACACGTCGCGCGCCCCGTGCAGCGCCTCGCCCATGCCCGAGACGTTGCCGTGGCCGAAGATGGCCCACATGCCGGCAAAGAGCGGCACGCGCGCGCCGTCGACCTCGGTCATCTGCGCCCCGAGATAGCGCACCAGCGCCTGGGCGGCCGTCAGCCGGACCGTCGTCATGACCCTGCCCCCGTCCTGGTTCCGCCCGCCGCGGTCTCGGTGGGCCGGATCGCCAGCCAGGCCTCGACCAGCCGCCCGAAGCGATCGGCCATCTGCCGGCGTGCGCCGGCGTCGTCGAGCCGGCCGGCCAGCCACGCCTTGGCGGTCTCGCCGAAGATCGTGCGGCCCACCGCGAACCCTTTGACCATCGGGCAGCGGCCGGCCCGCTCGAACTGCGCGACGAGCGCCTCGGCCGGCGCGTCGAGCCCGAGCAGCATGATGCCGCGGGCGTGCGGGTCGTTGGCCGTGACCGCGTCCGCGACCGCGTCCCAGGCGGCCTGGCTCGGCTGCCCCTCGAGCTTCCACCAGTCGGGCTTGATGCCGAGCCCGTAGAGGCGCCGTACGACGCTCGCCACGGTGTCGTCCCCGAGGGCGCCGTGCTTGCCGGCGATGATCTCGACCAGGAGCTCGCGGTTGCCCTTGCGGGCGGCGTCGGTCAGGCGGAGCAGCTCCCGGTCCTGCCGGGCCGTCAGCTCGGCGGGATCGTCGGGATGGGTGAAGCAGAGGCACTTGATCGTGTGGCTGATCGGCCAGTCGTTGAGGTAGGCGCCGAGCGAGCCGTCGCCCTCGAAGTCGAGCGGGCGCGAGCCGGGCTTCTCCACCGGGCGGCCGATCCAGAGCGGGTGGCCGGCCGCGCGGAACAGCGCCTCCTGCCCATAGGTGCCGTCGAGCAGCATGCCGAAGCCGGGGCGGCCGGCCGCCACCTCCAGCGTCGCCTCGAGCGCCAGCACCTTGAGGGCCTCGAGGCGCTTGCGCGGCACGCCGGCCTCGTCCGCCATGGTCTCGAGCTGCATGCGGTGGTCGATGGCCAGCGCCATGATCCGGTCGGGATGAGCGGCCGGCGGATTTAGGCAATCGCGGGTCGTCGCCCAGTGGATGTGGTTGAGCGCGGCGTCGCGGCGCAGGACGGGGTTGCGCACCCCGCGCTCCAGGAACGCGCTGAGCTCGGTGAAGGTGGGATACTCGACCGAGCAGAGCAGGCGCGAGACCGCGAAGGCGCCGGCCGCATTGGCGAAGGCGCAGCAGCGGGCCAGCGGCTCCCCCCTGAGATAGCCGCGCAGGAACCCCGACATGAAGGCGTCGCCCGCCCCGAGCACGTTCAGCACCTCGACCGGAAAGCCCGGGCCCTTCACGCCGTCCTCGATGCTGGGCGGGATGTCGCCCTCGAAC
>CAXUMV010000174.1:0-926 GCA_964252065.1 uncultured Lichenihabitans sp. | reverse complement strand
GGCCCGAATGGCCCGGATCGCGGCCAACGCGTCGTCGGCGCCCCCGGCGATCATCAGCTCCTCCTCGGTGCCGACGATGACGTCGCAGAGCGGCAGGATGGGGGTCAGCAGCGCCGTGACGTCGCCCGACTTGATGTAGCGCTCCTCGCCCGCCCCGTGCCCCGCGAGACCCCAGAGGTTCGGCCGGTAGTCGACGTCGAAAACCACCTTGCGCCCGTGCTTGCGGGCGAAGCCGATCGCGGCCCGCTGCGCCTCGTTCGCGGCCGGCCGCGCGAAATGGGTGCCGGTGACCACGATGGCGCCGGCGCCGGCGATGTAGGCCTCCTCGATGTCGGAGGTGTCGAGCGCGCCGTCCGCGCAGTTGTCGCGGTAGAAGATCAGCGGGAACGTCCTCGAGTCCCGCACGCCCAGGATGACGAGCGCGGTCAGCCGCGCGGGATCGGTGTGGACGCCCGCGACGTCGACCCCCTCGCGGGCGAGCTGTTCGCGCAGGAAGCGGCCCATGTGCTCGTCGCCGACCCGGGTGATCAGCCCGCTCCTGAGGCCGAGCCGCGCGGTGCCGATGGCGATGTTGGTTGGGCACCCGCCGGCGGCCTTGGAGAAGCTCGCCATGTCCTCGAGCCGGCCGCCGATCTGGGCGCCGTAGAGGTCGACCGAGGACCGGCCGATGGTGATGACGTCGAGGGCGGGGGACGGACCGGGCTGGCCTGACGGCGGCTCGTGGGTATTCACGGCAGACCTCCCGAAGGCGACGTTCGCATCGTCCTTGGAGAGAATGAAACGATAATTCCGTTCTGCCGTCAATATGGAATATGTGTTCTCGATTCGGTGGGGCTCCTCTTGCGATCACCGGAGCCCGTCCCGATCAGTCCCTTCGCCCCGCGGCCAGCGGGGAGAAGGTGCCCGACAGGGCGGATGAGGGGTCT
>CAXUMV010000173.1:0-7586 GCA_964252065.1 uncultured Lichenihabitans sp. | reverse complement strand
GAGCCGGCGCAGGCGGTCCTCCTCGGCGGGGCGATCCGCTTCGCCCACGCAGGCGAGGAACCGCACCGCGATGCCGCACCAGGCGAGCCAGGCCGCCTGGTTGGCTCCCGAGCCGCCCGGTCGCACCCGGATCGAGGCGCGCTGGTCGGTCGCCGGGCGGATCGGACCCGCGGGGTGCACCACGATGTCCCGCATGACGTCCCCGATCACGAGGACGAGCGGCGACCTCACACGGCCGTCAGGGCGAGGGCGATGGCGGCGGCCAGCGCGGCGTTGTTGCGGACGAGCGCGATGTTGGCCGCAAGGCTGCGGCCGTCGGTCAGCTCGAACAGGCGCTGCAGCAGATAAGGGGTGAGGGCCTTGCGTGACACGCCGGCGCGCGTCGCATCCGCGATCGCCTCGGCGATGCGCGCCTCCATGACGCCGGGGTCGAGGGCGTCCGCCTCGGGGATTGGGTTCGCCACCACGGTGCCGGCCCCGAGGCCGAGCCGGCGCGAGACCTCCAGCATGCGCGCGATCTCCGCCGCGCTGTCGGCGCGGTGGTCGACCGGATGGCCGCTGTCGCGCGTGTAGAAGGCGGGAAACGCGTCCGTGCGGTAGCCGATCACCGGGACGCCGTGGGTTTCGAGCACCTCGAGCGTCTTGGCGATGTCGAGGATCGATTTCGCGCCTGCGCAGACCACCGCGACCGGCGTGCGGGCGAATTCGAGGAGATCGGCCGAGACATCGAAGGTGTGCTCGGCGCCGCGATGCACGCCCCCGATACCGCCGGTCGCAAACACCGCGATGCCGGCGAGGTGGGCCGCGATCATGGTCGTGGCGACCGTCGTGCCCGCCGTGCCGCCGCGCGCGAGCAGCGCCGCAAGGTCGCGGCGGGAGGCCTTGTGGACCTCTCCGGGTCCCCGGCTCGCGAGCGCCGCGAGGCCGGCCGGCGGCAGGCCCACGTGCAGGCGGCCGTCGAGCACCGCCACGGTCGCCGGGACGGCGCCGCCCTCCCGCACCACGCCTTCCACGGCGCGCGCCGTGTCGAGGTTCTGCGGGTAGGGCATGCCGTGGGTGATGATGGTCGACTCGAGCGCCACCACGGCGCGACCCTCGCCCAGCGCCGCGGCAACCTCCTCGCCGACGACGAGCAGCCCGCCGAGACCCTGCGCGTCCGGGCTCACGGCAGCAGCGCCAGGCGTGCGGTCAGCAGCGCGTAGAAGCGGTCGGCGTCCGCATCGCGGATGTAGGTGACGTTGGCCGGGCGGTCGGTGACGCGCCAGTAGTCGGCCACCGTCATGCCCCGGGTGAGCGGGCTCGCGGTCTCGACCGCGACGTTGATGGTGCGGCCGGTGTAGATCGCGGGGTCGATGAGATAGGCGATCACGTTGGGATCGTGCAGCGGGGCGCCGGCCCAGCCGTATTTCCTGCGGTCGAAGGTCTCGGAAAACCGCAGCATCTCGGCGGCGGCCTGCGCGCAGCGGGTGCCGACGGCCGCGATCCGGGCGAGGCGCTCGGGCGTGCTGAGGATCTGGTGGGTGACGTCGAGCGGCAACATCGTGATCGGCGCGCCGCAGGCCAGCACGATGGCGGCCGCCTCGGGGTCGACATAGATGTTGAACTCGGCCGCCGGGGTGATGTTGCCGACCTCGAAATAGGCCCCGCCCATCAGCACGATCTCCTCGATGGCGCGCACGATTCCCGGCGCCTTGACGAGCGCCATGGCAAGATCGGTGAGGGGCCCGAGCATGCAGAGGGTGACGGAAGCCGGCGCGGCCGCGCCCAGCACGTCGATCAGGTGGTCGACCCCGTGCCTTGCCTGGAGCTGCATGGTGGGCTCGCCGAAGGCCGGGCCGTCGAGGCCGGTTGGGCCGTGCACGTGCTCGGCGGTCACGGGCTCGCGCATGAGCGGGCGCGGGCAGCCTGCAAAGACCGGGATGTCGGTCCGCCCCGCCGCCTCGAGCAGCTTGCAGGCATTGGCCGCCGTGCGCGCGAGCGGCACGTTGCCGGCGACCGCGATCAGGCCGGCCACCTCGATCTCGGCCGGCGAGGCCAGGGCGAGCAGGATCGCGACGCCGTCATCCTGGCCGGGGTCGGTGTCGATCAGAATGCGGCGCGGCATGATGGCTCCCGGGATCATGACGGCGGGGTCCGGCCAGCCCGGCTGATAGCGGACGCCCGGCGTCGGGCACCCCTCCCGGTCAGCGGGTCGCGGGCGGCGCCTCGGGCGGCTGAGCGCCACCGTCGCTCAAAACCATCCTGGCGAGCAGCGCGATTTCCGCCGCGTCCTCGCCGCCCGACGCGCCGGGGCGGGCAAGATCAACGAGGGCACCCAGGAGCGAGAGCCCGATGCTCGCCCATGTCATCATCTTCAGCATCGATTACCCCGGAGGACCCCCGCACCATGCGAGGCTCCGTCTCAAGGATGCGTGAAGACGACCGTCGAGCGCGCCCGCATGCGGGCGTCGGGTCAGCTCAGATGGGCGGAAAACAGCTTGTTCATCTCGAACATCGTGACCTTGTCCTTGCCGAACACGGCCTTGAGCTTGTCGTCAGCGAGGATTTCGCGCTTGTTCTCGGGGTTTTGGAGCTGGTTCTTGCGGATGTACTCCCAGACCTTGCTGACGACCTCGGTCCGCGGCAAGTCGTTCTTGCCCACCACGGCGGCGAGCTGAGCCGACGGCTTCAGGGGCTTGGCGAGCGCGGCATTGACCTTCTTGACCGGCGGCACGTCCTTCGCCTTGTCGTTCTTGGTCTTGGCCGTCGCAGCCTCGGCCTTGGCCTCGACCGCCTTCTGGGCGACCGATCCCTTGGAGGGAGCTTTCGCCGGGGCCTTGGTGCTGGTGGGTTTGGTCGCCATGGTGCGGTCCTGTTAAGTCCAGATCGAAAACGGAGGCGTCCTCAGACTCGGGGAAAAATTAATGTCCGCGGATGCTCCCCTTGGCAAGAGAGGTTGGCGCAGACTCGGCGTCCCGTTGTGCAGAACCCGCCGTTTTTAAGCCGCAGAAGCGCTTCGTTGCGGGCCGGAGCCGGATCCCCGCGCGATCGGGGACCGCCGCACCGAAGCAACGCCTTCGAATCGCGTTGGGATCATGGCGCGTCTCAGGCAGCGTGTTGGCCGGGCAGAGCCGGGTAGACGGGCGGCTGGTCGTGCCGCGCGGCGGCCTCCTCGAGGTCCGCGCGCAGGCGCGTCGCCTCCGCCCGCAGGCCTTCGTTCTCGCGCCTGAGCGCCCGCAGGCCGCGGCGATGGCGGCCCTGCCCGAACCACGTCGCGACCCCGCCGATCACGACGCCCGTCACCACGGTGAGGATGAGCACGACGAACAGCGGCCCGCTGAGCGCGAAGGCGGGAATGTCGGTCGCAAAGGGATCGAACGACACCGTCACGCCCTGCCGGTTGGCCAGCGCGAAGGCGACGGCGGCCAGGGCCAGCGGCACCAGGATCAGCAGCTTGAGGAAGGTCCGCATGTCTATCGCCCTGCCGTTGGCCAGGCTTGCCCGCCGCGTCAGGGACTGGCGTTCAGGCGCTCGCGCATTTCCTTGCCGGTCTTGAAGAACGGCACGGCCTTCTGGTCCACGTCGACGTGCTCGCCGGTGCGCGGGTTGCGTCCCAGCCGCGCCTCGCGGCGCTTGATCGAGAAGGCCCCGGTCGCCCCGGGCCAGCGCTCCGGTGATCTCATCCAGGATCGCATTCACGATCCGCTCGACATCCCGCTGGTAGAGATGGGGATTCTTGACCGCGAGACGCTGGACGAGTTCCGACTTGATCACATGCCGCCCCGGATCCGCTATGGCGCCGCGCGCGAACGCGGGGCTAATCCGCCAACATGATCATCATCTTATTGGCTGGGCGCACCCTGCCAAATGGAGACCAGACCGTCAAGCGCGGGACCCCGGTCGACGCGCTCCAGCGCCCCCAGCAGCACCGATCCCGTGTGCCAGCCGAGCACCTCGGCGAGGGCCGCGGCCCTCCCGAAGAGACCGAGCCGCTCGAGGCTGCGCTCGGCTTTCCAGTCGCGGATGGGGAGATCCTTGGCGATGCCCTTCTCGGTCTCGAGCCAGTGCACGGCATCGTCCTCGGTGCCGATCTGGTCGATCAGCTTCAGCGGCAACCCCTGGCGACCGGTGAAGACCCGCCCGTCATCCACCGCGCCGAGCTGCTCCTCGCTCATGCCGCGCCGGTCCTTCACCAGCCCCTTGAACCAGGCGAAGCTGTCCGACACGAGCGAGGCCAGCGCCGCCCGGGCTTCCGGGCTCGTCGGCTCGAACCCGTTCGGCGAGGCCTTGAGGGGCGCCGATTTCACTGTCTCCACCTGCACACCGATTTTTTCGAGCAGGCCCGAGACGTTGGGGAACTCGAACAGCACGCCGATGGAGCCGACCAGCGAATTGCCGCGCGCCACGATCCGGTCGGCCCCGAGCGCCGCGATGTAGGCGCCCGAGGCCGCCAGATTCGAGACCGTCGCGACGACCGGCTTCTTGGCCGCGACCTTGCGGATGGCATCGTAGAGCCGCTCCGAGCCGACCGTCGTGCCGCCGGGGCTGTCGAGCGCGAGAATCAGGGCGGTGGCGGGCGACTTCTCGATGTCGCCGAGCAGTTTGATGGTCTGGTCGTCGCCCGTGATGACGCCCTGGATGCGCAGCCGCGCCACGTGAGGCACGAGGGTGCCCGCCCCGTTGCGCGACACCGCCTGCCAGCCGAAGGCGAGCAGCGCGAGGGCGGCGATCGCGAAGGCCGCAAGGCGCCAGAACAGAAGGCGGCGCCGCAGGCGGCGGCGGTCAACCAGATAATCGGCCGTGGAACCCGAGAACATCGACATGGGCGCTACCTTAGGGGATCTGCCGCCCGGGATGAAGCGGCCCGTGACGGGATGCCGTGCGCTTTGTCGGCGGCCAGGAGCGCAAGGCCGGAGGCGACGGACTGGAAGGCGTTGCCGGTGTGCAGCCGCGCCGCGCCGAACCGGTCGGTGAAGAGGCGCCGCACCGCCGGGACATGGGACGTCCCCCCGGTCATGAACACCGCCTCGACGGCCGAGGGGGCGAGCCCTGCGGTGGCCAGCGCCCGGTCGGTCGCCGCCGCGATGGCCGCGAGGTCGTCGGCGATGAGCGCCTCGAAGGTGGCGCGGGTGATACGCCCGCGCAGCCTCAGGCCGCCGACGTCGAGGTCGAGCGTCGCCTCCTCGGCGTCCGACAGGCGCTGCTTCACCTCGGCGATGGCGCGGGACAGCTCGAAGCCGAGATCAAGCTCGAGGAAGGCGATCAGGGTCTCGATCTGCTGTGGGGCGTCGCTCACGGCCGCCAGCTCCCTGAGGTCGGCCATGACCTTGGACGTCTTCAGCCAGGAGAGCTGGTGCCATTGGGCGAAGGCGGCATGGATGTAGGCCGGCAACGGCAGCCACTTGTCGAAGGAGCGATAGCGGCTGCCCTTGCCGAGCTGCGGGGAGACGAGGTGGTCGACGAGGCGGGCGTCGAAGCTGTCGCCCGCAATGCCGACGCCCGCATGGGCGAGCGGCCGGCCGGTCACGCGGCCGCCGGGGCCCCTCGTGAAGCGGATGACGGAGAAGTCGCTGGTGCCGCCGCCGAAGTCGGCGACCAGCACCGTCTGGTCCTGCTCGAGCGCCCGGGCGTACCAGTAGGCCGCCCCGAGCGGCTCGTAGGCGAAGTCGACGGCCGGGAGCCCGGCCTGCGCGTAGGCGTCGGTCAGGCGGCGCACCGCCAGCCCCTCGTCGGGCCGGAGCCCCGCGAAGACCACGGGCCGGCCGGCCACCACGGGCACGGCCCCCTCGGCCCAGGCCGCCTGCCCGCCCGCGAACAGGTGCTCGAGGAACAGCGCCACCAGCCCCTCGATCGAGAAGCGCTGGCCGTAGAGCCTGGTCTCGGTGAAGGACGCGGTCGCCAGATACGTCTTGATGGACTGCACGAATCGGTGGTGCCCGTCGGGCTGCCGCGCGCGCTCCAGCGCCGCGGGCCCGCCGACGTGGCGCAGCACCGCGCGCGGCATGCGGCCCTCGCTCCAGAAGGTCAGCGCGGTGCGGAAGAGATCCGTCGGCCCGGCGGCGGACGGCCAGGTGAGGGACTGCACCCGCCCCTCGGCGTCGGCCACCGCGACGGTGGAGTTGGTCGTGCCGAAATCGATTCCGATGCCTCTCATCCGCACGGCTTACCATGCGGCGGGGGCGGGTCCAGTCCGGGCCGCCGGGGCGAAACGCCCGGGGGCGGCCGGCTCAGACCTTGCGGCGGCGGCGCTGGCGGTACTGGTCGATGACGACGGCCGCCACGATAATGACGCCTTTCACGATACCCTGCACATAGGCGTCGACCCCGATGAACGTGAAGCCGCTGGTCATGACCCCCAGGATGATGGTGCCGATCACGGTTCCCGAGATGCGCCCCTGGCCGCCCGCAAGGCTCACGCCGCCGATGACGGCCGCGGCGATCGCATCGAGCTCGTAGCCGATGCCCATGCTCGACTGCCCGCTCGAGGCGCGGGCGGAGGTTACGAGGCCCGCGAGCCCCGACAGGAGCCCGGCCAGCGTGTAGACCAGCATGATGTGCCGGTTCACGTTGATGCCGCTGACCCGGGCCGCCTGCGGGTTCGCGCCGATGGCGTAGGTGAACTTGCCGTAGCGCGTATAGCGAAGGGCGATGTGGAAGATGAGGGCCACGACCAGGAAGATGACGACCGGCACGGCGCCCGAGCCGATCCAGGTGAAGTTGTCGGCCAGCATGCTGATCGGCTGGCCGCGGGTGTAGAGCTGGGCCACGCTGCGGGCCGTCACCATCATGCCGAGCGTCGCGATGAAGGGCGGGATGGCGGTGATCGAGATCAGCGTGCCGTTGATCAGCCCCGCAAGAGCGCCGATGCCGAGGCCGAGGATCGCCGGGACGAGGAACGGCAGCCCCGTCAGCGCCGGGTAGACGGCGCGGGCGTAGCCCGGCTCCTGGGCGAGGCTCGCCGCGACCATGGCGGAGACGGCGAGGACCGACCCCGACGACAGGTCGATGCCGCCGGTGATGATGACCTGCGTGACCCCGATGGCGATCAGCCCGACGATGGACACCTGCAGGATCATGACCAGCAGGCGCTGCGGGTTGCCCAGGAAGCTCTGCCCGCGGATGCCCCAGCCCAGCACCTCGAAGAACAGCGCGATCCCGATCAGCACGAGCACGATGCCGAGCTCGTTCGGCAGGCGGCGCCGCGTCCGCTTGCGCTCGGGGGCGGCGATGGAATCCGTGAGGGGCTCGACCATGGTGTCCTCGCCTTGCGCCGCCGGCTCGGCCGGCTTGTCGTCGTCCGCCGATCCGTTCGCGGCCTATGCCGCGGCAAGCTGCATGATGCTGACCTGATCGGCCTCGGACCGATCGAGGATGCCGGTCACGCGGCCCTCGTGCATCACGACGATCCGGTCGCTCATCCCCAGCACCTCGGGCATCTCCGAGGAGATCATCAGGACCGCGACGCCCTGGCCGGCGAGACGCGAGACGAGGCGATGGATCTCCGCCTTGGCGCCGACGTCGATGCCGCGGGTGGGCTCGTCGAGGATCAGGATGCGGGGATTGGTCATCAGCCAGCGGCCGATCAGGACCTTCTGCTGGTTGCCGCC